>JAIFNK010000080.1 GCA_020047775.1 Akkermansia sp.
GCCGAGGTGCTGATGGTGATGAAATATGCCAACCGTTACGGAAGAGGCATTTCCAAGGCTCAGGCACTATTGGCCGAGAACGGCAACCAGCCGGCTCAATTCCAACTGGGCGCGAACCACGTGAACGTCACTGTCTTCAAACACCCGGAACGCTGATTCCATGGCATCCCAAACCACCGAAGCCGCCCTCGAAGCCTGCATTGAACGCCACCTTACCGGCGGCGTGAGCGTGATGCCGTCGCCCGGTGGTCCGATGTCGGACGATGTCGGAGTCTATCAAACCAGCAAGGGCGCGGGCTACCTTCGCGGCAAGTCCACAGATTTCAATTCCGAGTTCGCCATCGACGAAGCGAAGTTCTGGCAGTTTCTTGAATCCACCCAATCGCCGGAATTGGCGAAGCTCCACTACAAGCCGGATTGGAAACGGCAGATTCTCGAACGCCTGCACCGGAAGCTGAAGAAGGACGGCATCCTCGCCGTGTTGAAGAAAGGGCTGGATGTGGACAATGCGCATTTCACGCTGCTCTATCGACTTCCCTACAACGACCTCAACCCGGACGTCACCGCCAAATTCGAGTCTAACGTCTTCTCGGTTACCCGGCAGGTGTATTTCTCCAGCGTCGATCAGAAGTCGATGGACATGGTGGTTTTCCTCAACGGCCTTCCACTCGCCACGCTGGAACTCAAGAACCCGTGGACCGGCCAAAACGTCAACCAAGCAAAGAAGCAATACCGCGACGACCGCGACCCGAAGGAGACGCTGTTCCAGTTCAAGCGCTGCCTCGTCCACTTCGCCGTCGATCCCGACGAGGTATGGATGACGACTAAGCTCGATGGCAAGAGCACGTATTTCCTGCCCTTCAACAAGGGCCTGCCAAATGGCCAAGGCAAAGGCAACCCGGTGAATCCGAACGGCCACAAGAGCGCCTATCTCTGGCAGGAGATCCTCACACGCCACAGCCTCAGCAACATCATCGAGCACTACGCCAAGCTCACGGTGGAGAAGGACAAGGCGGGCAAATCCAAGGAGACGCTCTATTTCCCGCGCTATCAGCAACTCCAGGTGGTGCGCCTGCTGCTCGCCGATGTGCAGGCGAAAGGCCTTGGCAAGCGCTACCTCATCCAGCACTCCGCCGGATCAGGGAAATCCCACTCCATCACGTGGCTCGGCTATCAGCTCGTGGAACTCTACGACAAGACCGGGCAAGAAAATCTCTTCGACTCCGTCATCGTCGTTACCGACCGCCGCGTGCTCGACCGCCAGATCGACAAGAACATCCGGCAGTTCGCCGAGGTGAAGAACATCCTCGCCCACGCCAACAGCGCCGCCGAGCTCCGCAGCCATTTGGAAGCAGGCAAGAAGCTGATCACCACCACGATCCAGAAGTTCCCCTTCATCGTCGATGGCATCGCGGACATGAGCAGCAAAAAATTCGGCGTGATCATCGACGAGGCTCATTCATCCCAAAGCGGCAGCGCCGCCGATTCCGCGACCGCCGTGCTTGGCGCGACCGATGACGAGGAACCGGAAGACTATCAGGACAAGATCCTGCTGGCGATGGAGCGCCGCAAGATGGGGAACAACGCCTCCTACTTCGCCTTCACCGCCACGCCGAAGAAAGCGACGCTCGAAAAGTTCGGCACCCGCAATGCCGATGGTGGATTCGATCCCTTTCACCTCTATTCGATGAAACAGGCCATCGAGGAAGACTTCATCCTCGACGTGCTCGCCAACTACACGACCTACAAGAGCTACTACGAGGTCCAGAAATCCATCGCGGACAACCCGGAGTTCGACACCGTCAAGGCGCAGAAGAAACTTCGCGCCTACGTCGAGAGCCACGCGCAGACCATCGGCACCAAGGCCGCGCTGATGGCCGATCATTTCCTCAGCCAGGTCGTCGCCACCAAAAGGCTGCGAGGCCAGGCCCGCGGCATGGTCATCACCCGCAACATTGAAAGCGCCATCCGCTACTTCTTCGCCATCCGCGACGAACTGAAGAAGGTAGGCGCTCCGTTCCAAGCCATCGTCGCCTTCTCCGGCAAGAAGATGGTGGATGGCATCGAATACACGGAGGAATCGCTCAATGGTTTCGCATCCAAGGATATCCCGGACAAACTCGCCGGTAACATCAAAGCTGGAGAAACCAACTACCGCCTGCTCGTCGTGGCCAACAAATACCTGACCGGTTTTGACGAACCGCTGCTGCACACGATGTATGTGGACAAACGGCTCCAGGGCGTGCTCGCCGTCCAAGCCCTGTCCCGCCTGAACCGCTGCAACGCCAAGATGCAGAAGCAGGACACCTTCATCCTCGATTTCTACAACACGGCCAACGAGATCAAAGCCGCCTTCGACGACTTCTACACCGCCACCTCGCTGACCGAGCCGACCGACATCAACGTCCTCCACGATCTCAAGGACGCCCTCGACGATGCCGAACTCTACAGCGAAGAGGACATCGAGAGATTCAACGAGCTCTTCTTCAACGGTGTGGATGCCGAGATGCTCCATCCGATCATCGACGAAACCGTCGCCCGGTTCGACATGATCGAGGACGAGGAGGACAAGATCGACTTCAAGATCAAGGCCAAGCAGTTTGTGAAGCTCTACGGCCAGCTCGCGTGCATCATGCCGTTTTCAAATCCGGCATGGGAAAAGCTCCACTGGTTCCTGAAATTCCTGATTCCGAAGCTCAAGGTTGTAACCCGTGAGGAGGACCAATTGGACGAACTGTTGGAAAGCGTGGACCTATCGACCTATGGCCTCGAACGCGTGCGCCTCAACCAGCACATCGAACTCGACAGCGCCGAAACCGAACTCGAACCCGAGAACCCGAACGTCCGCGGCTTTCATGATCCCGAAAGCGAGGAATCGCCGCTGGACGACATCATCCGGCACTTCAACGAGCGCTTTTTCTCAGCCTGGGACGCCACGCCCGAAGAGCAGCGCGTGAAGCTGATCAACATCATGGAACACGTTCAGGAAAGCGCTGCCTACAAGGCGCAGGTGGTGGACAATCCGGACGAACAGAACCGCCGGATCGCCCTGGAAAGCCTGATCTCCCAAGCGGTGAACAAGGAACGAAAGAAGGATCTGGATCTCTACAAGGTCTATGCCGGTGACCCGGATTTCAAAAAGGCCTTCGATGAGAGCATCATCCGGATTCTCGCGTTGCATGAGAAAAGTAAGACTGCGTGATTGACGGTGATGCGCCGGGAATTGCGGTTTTGAAAGGTATAACGCCCCCCGGAACCGGTCAGTTGGTCCCGGAATCGGCGATAGACGGGGGAACGGAACCCGGGCGGCCGATCCAGGCAAGGAACTCCTGGTTTCCGTCGGTGCCGGTGATGGGCGAGGGGATGAGTCCGCGCCATTCACAGTGGTGCTCTCCGGTGACGAAGCGGCGGATTTTCTCGATCGCCCGCTGGTGCAAGGCGGGGTCGCGGACGATGCCGCCCCGGGTGATGTCCTCGCGCTGAAGTTCGAACTGTGGCTTGATCAGGCAGACGACGCTGCCTTGGTCATCGAGCACGGAAAAGATGGCCGGAAGGACTTTGGTTAGGGAGATGAAGGACAGATCGGTGACGGCGAGCCGGACTTTTTCGCCGATGTCCGCGGGGACCATGTGGCGGGCGTTGAACTGCTCTTTGACGATGACGCGCGGGTCGTTGCGGAGTTTCCAGACGAGCTGGTTGGTCCCGACATCGACCGCGTGGACGCGGGTGGCGCCGCGCTGGAGCAGGCAGTCGGTGAAGCCGCCGGTGGAGGCGCCGACGTCGATGCAGACCCAGCCGTTAGGATCGATGTTGAAGGCGTCGAGCGCGCCTTCGAGTTTCAGTCCGCCGCGGCCGACGTAGCGTTGTTTTTGCTTCACTTCGAGCGGGGCGTCCGCATCGAGTTTGGTGGCGGGCTTGTCGATGATGCGGTCGCCGCTGCGGACCTCACCGGCGAGAATGAGGCGCTTGGCCTGCTCCCGGGAATCGCAGAGGCCACGGGTGACGAGCAGGGCGTCGATGCGGTCTTTTTTCATAAGGGATGGAAGAACAGGCAGGAATTTCCGTGTCGCAAAAGAACAGGCAAGAATGCCTGTGTCACGGAAGAACAGGCAGGAATGCCTGTGTCACGATTCAATGTTCTCCGCTGAAGTGCTCGCCGAGCAGGTCGCGGCCGAAATCGCCGTCGAAGCTGCGCCAGGTGGCGTGCACGTGGTTGGCGTTGTTCTGGGTGTTCGCGGCTTCCATCAGGAACGTGGGGCCTTGGATGCGGTAGTAATAGGGCTCGCCGGGCTTGGTGCCGCCGGCCCAGCCGAAACGAATTTTCTCGATGCCGGCCGCCTTGATTTTCGCCATGTCGGTGGCGGCGACTTCCGGGCGGTAGCGGCCGGTGTATTCGGAAAGCAGGGTGAGCAGGGCGCTGCGCTGGATGCCGGTGAGATCAGAGGAGATCACGCCGACGGGATCGTGGGCGGTGGCCTTGCGGTTTTCGAAACTGAGGATCTCGGCGGGTGCTTTTTCGCTGAAGATGACGTCGGTTTTTGCTGCGGCGAGCAGGGTGATGGTCAGGGTGCGGGCGAGGTCTTCCTCGGCGGCAAGCACTCGCAGGCCTTTTTTCGGTCCTTCGCGGACTTCGCCGGGATTGGAGCCCATGAATGACGGGGTGACGGAAATGCCCTTGCCCTCGACGAAGGTGAGGTTGACGGAAAGGTGGTGGCCCTCGAAGCGCCACCCCCAACCTTTCGGATCACCGGGGGTGCCGAAGACGGCGACGAAATAACGGGTGGAATCGCGTTTTTCGGGATTCTTCTCGATTTCCGCGAGGATGCTTTCCAGAGACATGATCTGGGCAGCCTTGAGTTTGCCTTTTTCGCTGAGGGCGGAGTCGACGAGTTTCATGGCGGCGTCGCGCTGGGCGTCGGTCATTTCCTTGAGGGGTAGGCCTGCCCGGTCGCGCGGGGTGTAGCGGAAATTCTCGCGCTCGTCGCTGGTGAAAGGGAGGGCGGCCTTGGTCTTTTGCGCGGGGTCGAGGGCGGCGAGAAAGCTCTCCGCAGCGGCAGCACTCATGCTGGCGGCGGGAATTTCCTTGCCGGGCAGGGGCAGGCATAAAAGCAGGCTGATCAGGAATTTTTTCATCAGGCGCACAGGCAAGCAGGAACCGAATCCACCAGCAAGGAGAGTCTCCGGGAAGAAAGGCGCACGGGCGAAACTTGTGTCTTGCCTAGCTTGCCATCCAAGGTCATCGATTCCCCAAGTGACACATCATCGCACCGACGACCTCAGAATTACTGGCCTGAATCCGCTGATCTCTCCGGCGGTTCTCGCCTATTACCTACCTCTCACCGAGCAGGCGTCCGAGCTTGTCGCCAGCGCCCGCAATCAGGCGGATGCGATTTTACGGGGAGAGGACGACCGCTTGTTGGCGGTGGTGGGGCCGTGCTCGATTCACGACCCGCAGGCGGCGCTGGATTACGCGGTAAAACTGAAAGAGGAGGCAAAACGCATCGAAAAGGACGTTTTCGTGATCATGCGTGTCTATTTTGAAAAACCCCGGACGACGGTGGGCTGGAAGGGGCTGATCAATGATCCGAATCTTGATGACTCGTTCGACATCAACCAGGGTTTGCGCGTCGCACGCGGGCTTTTGCTGGATTTGGCGAACATGGGAGTGCCGGCGGGAACCGAGTTTCTGGACACGATTTCGCCGCAATACATCGCCGACTTGATTGCCTGGGGAGCAATCGGCGCGCGGACCACGGAGTCCCAGATCCACCGGGAACTGGCGTCCGGCCTCTCGATGCCGGTTGGATTCAAAAACGGCACCGGCGGCTCGATCCAAATCGCGCTGGATGCGATCCAGTCATCGTCACGGCCTCACCATTTCCTGTCCGTGACAAAACAGGGCGTTTCCGCGATCGTCTCGACGGCGGGAAATGAATCCTGCCACCTCATTCTGCGCGGTGGGAAATCCGGGCCGAACTACGAGAAACCCGAGATCGACGCAGCTGCGGCGATGCTGTGCGAGCAAAACCTAACGAAATCTCTGATGGTGGACTGCTCGCATGGAAACTCGATGAAGGACTACCGGAACCAGCCACTCGTCGCCCGGGCCATCGCCAATCAAATTGCCGCCGGCTCCAAGGTGATCACCTCGGTGATGATCGAATCCTATCTGGTCGAAGGTAACCAGAAGCTGGCGAAGGACTTGGAAAAGCTGACTCGGGGGCAGTCCGTGACGGACGCCTGCATCGGCTGGGACGATACGGTGGAGACGCTTGAGGTGCTGGCCACTGCGGTGCGCAAGCGGCGCGAGGCTTGATGTCGCTCGATAATCCCCGAAACCAGCGCCGATGGATTTCATGGAGGGATGCATCCTCCTGTGAGGCGGAAGCGTCTCCGTCTCAGCGATTTTTGTTATCATCCGGAGACTCCCTAAGTTCGTCGTAAACCGGATAGGCCCGGGGGGCGGTTGAAAAAGGATCGGCGTTTTTTCTCAGGTGATCTTTAATCAGAAACCAGATCGCGATCGCCAGAAGGAGGGACAGGACCTTTGCGATCCAGTTGTGGGCCAGGTTCAGTTTCATGGGACGGTTTGCCGGAGACGAAGATTTCCGCGAGTTTCTCCCGGAATTGTTTTTCCGTGAGATTGCGCAGGAGTGTGCCGTTCTCGCAGATCGAAATGCCGCCGGTCTCCTCGCTGACGGCCACGGCGATGGCATCCGTGCGCTCGGTGAGGCCGATCGCGGCGCGGTGGCGCAGGCCGGTGGAGCGGTCCTTCATCTCCCGCTCGGTCACCGGAAAGACGCAGGCCGCCCCAGCCACGCGTTCATCCGCGATGATCATGCCGCCGTCGTGAAGCGGGGCCTTGGGGTGGAACACGGTCATCGCGAGTTCCGGCGAGAACTGCGCGTCGAGCACCACGCCGCTGTCCAGGTGCTCCTTGAGACTGATGCCCCGCTGGATCGCGAACAGCGCTCCGATGCGTTTTTTGGAAAGCAGGATCACCGCATCCGCGAAGCGCTCAAGGAAGGCGAGCCGCTGCTTGCTCGAAAAGGAAAACAGCGGATTACTCCCCAGTCGGGCCAGGCCGTTGCGCAGCTCCGGTTGGAAAATCACGATCAGCGCGACCGTCAGAATGGTGGCGGCCCCCTTGAGCATCCAGCTGATCACCTCGAATCTGAAAATCGTGGAAACCAAGGTCAGCACGACCAGAATCGTCCCGAGTCCCACCAGGATCTGGGCACCCCGAGTCGCGCGGAACGCCCGATAAACTTGATAGATGCACGTGGCGAGAAGCAGGATCTCGATGCCGTCCCCCCAGTGATCTTGTATGAATTTCCACATCGGAATTGTCTTGTGGGAGAGGCTACACCCGGCGGGTCCAAGGAGGCAACCTTAGAAATTCCGGCTGCCGCGGTTTGTCCCGCAAATCGAGGCACCTCATCGATGGCCCTCCAGTCCCGCACTGCCGGGAATCATTTTCTGTATTGCGATGCCTCGCTTCGTGTAATACGAAGACGGCATGCAAACACTCGTTCTGCGTATCCCCGACGACTTGGCCAGAGAACTGGATGCCGAGGCGAAGAAGACCCATCTGACGAAGTCGGAAGTCGCCCGTAGGCGGCTCATCGCCGCAGGTTCGCAAAGTCATGCCGCGGCCTCCGGCTTTGATCTGATCGCGGATTTGATCGGCACTGTTGAGGGCGGCCCTGCCGATATGAGTAGCCGGAAAAAGGAATGCCTGAAATCGACAAGTTATGGGAAATCCCGTCATCGTTGATGCGTCGTTTCTCGTCGCCCTCTGGCGGAGGAACGATCAGAACCACCCATGGGCGATCCGGCAGGCCCGCCTCCATCCGCCGCCTTGGATCACCTGCGAGTCCGTTCTTTCCGAAGCCGATCACCTTCTCGCTCCCGAGGGCTGCGCCACTCTCCGCCAAGCCTGCCGCCGTGGAGCTCTCCGGATCGCCCCGCTCCATGAGGAAGCCTTCATTCCTGTCCTCGATCTCCTGGACAAATATGCCGACGTCCCCATGAGCATCGCCGACGCCTGTCTGGTGCGCCTTACGGAGATCCTGCCCGATCCCCTCCTTCTCACCACCGACTCCGACTTCAAGATCTACCGCCGCCTCGGCCGGCGGGTGATTCCCACCCGAATGCCTTGAGGTGCCGACCGAAGCTCAATGGCTTTAAGGATTGGATAGAATTTCGGCTGATTTCCTTATCCCGGTAGGGATTTCAGCGGGTAGCCCGGGGTCGAGGAGCGGTAGCGACGACTCCCCCGGGTCTCGATTTTCAGAGAATTCGCACCCTGAAAGGCGTGCTAGACGGGC
>JAIFNK010000261.1 GCA_020047775.1 Akkermansia sp.
TCTGGGAATACTCACCTGTTCTCTTCAATGCACCGCTGCCAACGGATCACGGGTTGCCATTTCCAGCAAGCAACCCGGGCAGGAACATGCCGGGTCCCACCAACCAGCCGCAGCCCATGGGCTATGACGGACTCATGCGCTGGTTCGAGGCGGCGGGCATACCAATCACGCCAGTGGACGACGCCGGCCATTCCAACCCCTATCCGCTGATGCGCCTCACGGCGAAAACCACCAGCGGCACGGTGCTTGCCACCACCGATGTCGTGCTGCCGGTTTCCAGCGAAATGGACTGCCGCGCCTGCCACGCGTCCGGCTCGGGCGATGCCGCAAAGCCGTCCGGTGGCTGGGTCGATGAGCCAGACTCCGCGCGCGATCACCGCTTGAACATCCTGCGCCTGCACGACCGCCACCTCGGCAGCCAGCTCTATGATGACGCGCTGGCCGCCAAAGGTTATCCCGCGAAGGGTCTCGAAGCGAGCGTCCGCGCCGTTCCTCCGAAACCGGTGCTCTGCGCGGCCTGCCACGCTTCGGAGGCGCTCGCCACAGTGAGTTTTCCCGGCGTCAAGCCATTGACCCGGTCGATGCATTCAAAGCACGCCGAAGTGGTCGCTCCCAACACCGGCATGACTCTCAATCACAGCGCCAACCGAAGTGCCTGTTATCAATGCCACCCCGGATCGGCAACGCGCTGCCTGCGCGGGGCGATGGGCGCGGCGGTGGCTGCGGACGGCTCCGCGGCGATGCAGTGCCAGAGTTGCCACGGCACCATGAGCCAGGTCGGAGCCGCCGACCGCACCGGCTGGTTCGACGAGCCTAACTGCGGATCGTGCCACACCGGCACCGCGACCCAGAACCGCGGCCAACTCCGCTACACCAGCGTCTTCGACGAAATCACCGGCTTGGAACGCAAGGCTATGTTAGATATATTTTCCAGCAATCCCGACACTCCCGCCGCAGGCATTTCGCTCTACCGCTTTTCCACGGGCCACGGCGGCCTCCAGTGCAGCGCCTGCCACGGCTCGACCCACGCCGAGTTTCCCGCCGCCCACCGCAACGACAACATGCAGAACGTCGCCGCCCAGGGCCACATCGGCACCCGTTCCGACTGCACCTCCTGCCACGCGTCGATGCCCGCCACCGTCAGCGGCGGCCCTCACGGCATGCACCCGACCGGCACTGGCTGGATCGGCAAACACAAGGAATCAGGCAACAGCAGCTCGTGCCTCGCCTGCCACGGCGCGGACATGCGCGGCACCCCGCTCTCGCGCTCGTTTTCCGACCAGAAACTCGCCTTCAGCCATGATGGCACGCCGCATAACATCCCGCTCTTCCGCGGAGCGAACGTCAGTTGTTTCCTCTGCCACAAACGCGAGAACGACGGAGCTCTCGGCGGGCTTTTCAACGGCAACGTCCCGCCCGCCGTCACCAATAGCACGCTGGTCACCCAAATCAACGTGTCCCGCAGCGTGACGCTCAGCTCCACGGAGACCAATGCCACCCTGCGCATTGTGAGCCAGCCACAGCATGGCACCGTGGCATTGGCCGGCAGTGTCGCCACCTACCACCCGGATTCGGGTTTCATCGGCCCGGATTCATTCAGCTTCGCCGCGTTCGACGGCTTTGCGGACTCAAACCTCGGCATGGTCAGCGTAACCGTGGGCGATTCCGCCACCGCTGCCACGCTCGACAGCGACGGCGACCAATGGCCGGATCTCGTCGAGTATGCCCTCGCTCTCACGAACGGCTACCCCAACGCGCCGCCTACCCAAGCCACAAGCTTCCGCGATCTCGGTGGCATCCGTTACTGGACCTTCCGCACATCGCGCGCTTCTGCGCCGGGCGATGTCGCCACCCGTGTTGAATTCAGTTCGGATCTCATCAACTGGGTTCCCGGCGTGACATTGAGCGACACGCCATTCCTGCTGGAAGTTCGCGACCCAATCCCCGCCGCCGGCCAACCGAAACGCTTCACCCGCATCCGCGCCGAACGCTGAAATCAACCTGCCGTCCCGCCAAATCTCGGGGCTTTCCAGCGATTCGCCGTCATGGCAGGCTGCCGCCATGCGAATCCTTGTAGCCGAAGACGACGCCCGCCTGCGCCAGCACCTGGTGGCGGCGCTGCGCGACGCGGGTCACGAAGTCGATGGCACCGGCGACGGGCTGGACGCCCTGAGATTGCTAGGAAACCATCCGTATGACGCCGGCGTGCTGGATATCACGATGCCGGGCATGGACGGCTTGAGCGTCATGCGCGAAGCGCGCGCCGGGGGGTGCCGCACGACATTCTTGTTGTCCACCGCCCGTGGCGAGATCGCCGACAAGGTGGCCGGTCTCGATTCCGGGGCGGATGACTACCTCGTCAAACCGTATTCCACCGAGGAACTGCTGGCGCGGCTGCGGGCGGCCGGGCGGCGGGCCAAACCGGAGACCGCGAATTTGCTGCGTGTCGCGGATCTTGAAATCGATCTGCTCGCCCGCACCGCCCGCCGCGGCTGCGGGCAAATCGCCCTCACCAACCGCGAATTCGCGCTGCTGGAAACGCTGGCCACCGCCTCCCCTCGGCCGGTTTCCAAAGCAACCCTGGTCGAACGTGTCTGGGATCAATACTTCGATCCCGGCTCAAATGTGGTGAATGTCTATGTAAACTACCTGCGGAAAAAAATCGATTTACCCGGGTTCAAACCGCTGATCCACACCCAGCGCGGCGCGGGTTTCGCACTCAGGGACCAAGGAGAGGACCCACCATGAGCTTCCGGCTCCGAATCGCGACCTGGGTCGTCTTGTCCTGCATCCTGCTCATCGGCGTGATGATGTCCACCGCTTACTATCAGCTCGAGGAGGAGCTGCGCGAAGGCCGCTGGGACCGCAGCCACCCGAAGGTCCCCGGCTGGGCGCTTCATAACAGTTACTCGGAGGAGGAAATCCAGGACATCCTTGGCGAACTGTTGCAAACCTGGCTCTGGACCGCCGCACCGCTGATCGGCCTCTCGCTCGGCGCCGGATTGTTACTCGCGCGGCGCTCGTTGCGCCCGGTCCATGACATCAACCGCCAGCTGGCCGGAATGCGGGCGGATTCGCTTCACGGCGACATCATCATTCCCGAGTCCGACCCGGTCATCGCCGATCTGGCCAACCACCTCAACGTGCTGCTCGACCGGGCAGGCACGGCCTATCAGGAAATGGCCGCGTTCTCCGCACGGGTGGCCCATGAACTTCGGACACCGCTCATGCTGCTTCGCATGCGTATGGAACACGCGCCACCGGGGATTCCCGCCGCGTTCCAAGAGGACTTGCAGGATGAGCTGGCGCGGCTGTCACGCTTTGTCGAGCGCTCGCTGCTTTCCGCCAAGGCGGAGCAGGGAGCCTTGGTCGCCACACCCTCGCCCCTCTCCCTATCCGGTCTCGTCCAGGACGTCACCGAAAACTACCAGCTGCTAGCCTCCGAGCGCTCGCTTGCGATGACACTCGAACCGGGGAAAAACATCCGGATCGAGGCCGACCCCGACCTACTGCGCCAAGTAATCCACGGCCTGCTGGAAAACGCGGTGAGCTATGCCAAATCGGACATCCGCGTGTGCTGCCGCGTGGAGGAGGACGGCCCGGTATTGGAAATCCACAACGACATGGACCCGGCGACCATGGCCACCCCCGGACTCGGGCTGGGACTGCGCCTGATCCGCGGCATTTGCAACGCGTCCGGAATTCGCTTCGAGATCCGCCAATCCCCCCTTGATTTCAACGCCTCCGTCCGTTTCAATCGGACCACGGATTCGAAGTAATCACTCCCATCCCCGCTCGTCCATCCCATGAAATCGCAATTCCTCAAACTCACCGGCGCCGCGCTTGCCTCCGCCGCCCTATCGATCAGCCTCAGCTTCGCCGCGCCTTACGCGGATGGATCCAAGGTCGAATCCTTCACGGCCAAGGACCAGCACGACAACGCCTTCACCTTCAAGCCCTCGGACACCCGCTACCTGCTCGTCAGCCACGACATGGAAACCGGCAAAAAAGCCAACACGGCGCTCTCCGCGCTCGGCAAGGAATTCCTCGGATCGAAAAAAGCCGTCTACATGGCCAACATCCACGGCATGCCCGGCATCGGTCGCATGTTCGCGATGCCCAAGATGAAAAAATACAACCACCGCATCATCCTCGCCGATGACGCCGCACTGATCGCCAATTTTCCGGCGCAGGCCGGCAAGGTGACCGTGCTCAAGCTCTCGGACGGCAAGGTCGCGTCCCTCACTTACTGGACGCCGGGCACGGAAGGCATCGAAGTCGTCTTGAAGTGAGAACCTCGCTTTCCTGATGACCGTCCAACCGCAACCGAAGTGGATCATTGTCGGCGGTTGCTGCCTGGCCTTCCTCGGGGCGGCGGTGAACGCGTTTTACCTGATCAAGCTCGGCACCTCGGTCAGCCACTTGACAGGCGACGTCTCAAAGGTGGCGATGAACTCCGTGGCGGGCCACAACCACCTTTCCGCGGCCATCCATCTGATCGCCGCCGCGGCCAGCTTCGTGTTAGGTGCGGCGGCGGCCGGGTTCTTCATCCATCATCCGAGCATCGGGTTTTCACGGCCCTACGGCCGCTCGATCACCGCCATCGGCTTGTGCCTCGCCGGGGCGCATTTCAGTTTTGTGGGTATCCCGGTCCTCTCCATCTGCCTGGCCAGTTTCGCCTGCGGATTTCAGAACGCCCTGGCCACCCACTACCGCGGCATGATTCTGCGCAGCACCCACATCACGGGGCTGCTCACCGACCTCGGGACTAATCTCGGAATGAAACTCAGGGGACATCAGATCGCGCCCTGGAAATTGATCGTGCCGACATTCCTGGTGCTGAGTTTCTTCGGTGGAGCCGTCTTCGGCTCGACTCTGGTGATCCTCACGGATGGTCCGGTTCTGCTGATTCTCGCCGCCATGTACCTGGCCGGAGGCATCGGCTGGTCGATTTTCAAACGAGTCGTTCCGTCCTACAATCGTTTTCTCCAGGCATCACCCGCCACGGATCGCCAACTCCCGGAGCCGTGAAAATCCCTGGATCCAGCGCCCGCTCCCGCAGCGCTTTTTCCAACAGAACCGGCGGCTCACCCAGCGGCTCGTCCGTGAGTTGGAAGGTTCCCCAGTGCATCGCCACCGCGCGGCGGCAGCGGGATTCCAGGAAGGCGCGCACCGCCTCCGCCGGATTCATGTGCATCGCCCGCATGATGCGCCGCGGCTGATAGGCACCGATCGGGATCATCCCGAAATCGACCGGTCCGTAGCGCGCGCCGATTTCGGAAAACGCCGCACAGTAGCCGCTGTCGCCAGCGTGCCAGAGTTTGCAACCCGCACCTTCGATCAACCAGCCGCACCAGTGTCCGCGGTTCCGGTCGAGCAGGCTTCTCGCCGTGAAGTGCTGGGCCGGAGTCGCCGTCACCCGGATGTCCGTGGAAATTTCCACGCTCGCGTGCCATGCCAGTTCGCTGACGTTGGTGAAGCCCTTGCCCCGCAGCCAATCCGCGTGGCCTTCCGCGATGATGATTTTCGTTTCCCTGCCGATTTTCCGCAAAGTCGGCAGGTCGAGGTGGTCGTAGTGACCGTGGGTTAGCAGGATCACGTCGATTTCCGGCAGGTCGTCGATCCCACAGGGCGGAGGCGTTTTCCGGCGCAAGCCCGGGAACGGCAGCGGCGCGCAGAACTCGGAAAACACCGGATCTATCAAAATTGAAACACCGCCGCCTTGCAGCAGAAACGACGCGTGCCCCAGCCACGTCACCCGCCAGCCGGCGTCCGGCGGACTGGCGATTTCCTCCCGCGCCACCACCCGCCAGGACGCCGCCGTCGTCGGAGCATCCGGCAGTTCCGGCTTCTCCTGCGGCCCCAGTCGAAGCTTCCACCGCAGGATATCGGCGAGGCGGTGCACGTCGTGCGGCCAGGGGTTTTCAAAGATTTTCATGCGCCACACGGATTAAGACGCCGGGCGGGAGAAACAAGAAAGCAGGAAACACACACATCAAGCCTCCATGGAACCGGGATCATTTGGAGATGGCCGTTCATGAGCACCGGCAGCAGCCAGTCGCGGAAGGCGGTGGGTTTGTTTGGAGTGCGTGCAGCCTGCTGCCGCTTTCCCGTGGCCAGCCTGCTGGCCCGGATTCGCAGCAGGCCGCAGTGTTTAACTTGTCATGCGACCCATTCCAAGAGTCCACTCGCGTTGCCATGCCCTCCATTTTCCGCACCAGCACTCCGCTCGCCGCCAGTGCGGAGGTCATGTTTGAATTCCACTGCGATCCGTCCAATCTCACTCAGGTCATGCCTCCCACCTTGACACTTGTCAGCGTGAAGACCGATGGCCCGGCGCAAGAGGGACGCTTGATAGAGCTGCATTGCCGGGATTGGTGGATCATCCCCATGCGCTGGACTTGCCGCTGGAAAACAGTGCGGCCGCCCGTTCTCCTGGTCGATGAGATGGTCAAAGGCCCGTTCACTTTATTCATCCACGAGCACCGGTTTGAAGAACAAGGGCCGGACCGCTGTGTCATGCATGACACGATCACCTATCAGTGGGGACGCTCCTGGTGGGGACGTTTGGTATCCGAGACTGGCGTAAAACTCTATTTGGCACTGCTTTTCAAGTATCGGCACTACCGCACGCGGAAATGGGCACTCGCGGCCTGAATTTCCGGAAATTTTCAAGCCGAGGCCGTCCAGCCCTACCCGGTAGGGCGTCACCGCCGGGCGCGCCCACTTCACCTTCTTCCGCCGGAGGCTACTCTTTGTCTTTTCTTCCACGCCTCATGCGCACCGCCCATCCGGGCGGACAAGTGGGCGGACCGAGGCCGTCCAGCCCTACCCGGTAGGGCGTGACCGCCGGGCGCGCCCACTTCACCTTCTTCCGCCGGAGGCTACTCTTTGTCTTCCCATCCACGCCTCCCGCGCACCGCCCATCCGGGCGGACAAGTGGGGCGGGCCGAGGCCGTCCAGCCCTACCCGGTAGGGCGTGACCGCCCCTACCATCCACGCCGGAGGCTTGCGGCTTGATTAGACCGCCTCAAACCCCGCGCTTGAAACTTGGTCGGCGGGCGACCACAAGTGCCGCGCATGAATTTCGATTTCGACACCTTGATCCCCCGCCGCGGCACGGGTTGCATTAAATATGACCGTCGGCCCGAACTCGATCCGTTTTGGGTGGCGGACATGGACTTCGCCTCGGCACCGGTGATCCTGGAAGCACTTCACAAGCGGGTGAACCACGGGGTTTTCGGTTACGCGCAGCCTCATGGGGGATTGAACGACGCGGTCATCGCCTACCTGCGCGACCGACGTGGAGCGGTGGTTCCGCTAGAACATATCATCCACCTCGGCGGACTGGTGCCGGCGCTTTCCCTCTCAGCACGGGCGTTTTGCAAGCCGGGTGACGCGGTGATGACCTGCACCCCGGTCTATCCGCCGTTCATCGGAGTGCATCACGACGCGCACGTTTCGCTGATCACCGTGGATCATGCGATGGTTGAGGGGCGATGGAGTTTCGACTGGGAGGCATTGGAAAAAGCAGTCACTCCGGAGACGAAAATCTTCCTGCTTTGCAATCCGCAGAATCCGCTAGGCAGGGTCTTCTCCGCTGATGAGGTCATCAAACTTGCCGCATTCTGCGAGGTCCACGACCTTGTGCTCGTCTCGGACGAAATCCACTGCGACCTCATTTTCGACGAGACCGCGACCCCGCATTTCTCCGCGCTGAACCTGCCGGAAAACCTCGCCAAGCGCACCATCACCCTGCTTGCACCCAGCAAGACGTGGAACATCGCGGGCCTCGGTTACGCCTTCGCAGTGATCCCGGACGACAGCATCCGCCGGAAATTCGCCGCCGCGCGCGGCCACACGCTCAGCGAAATCAACGCGCTTTCCTACTACGCCGCCGAGGCCGCCTACCGGGACGGCGAGCCGTGGCGTGGCGAGCTGATGGACTATCTGAAGGCCAACCGCGACACGCTCGTCGAATTCATCAACACCCGCTGCCCCGGCCTATCAGTGAGCCCCGGCGAGGCCACCTATCTGGCATGGATCGACGCCCGCGGCATGGGTGTGGAGAATCCCGCGCAGCACTTCGAGAAGAAGGCCGGGCTCTTTCTATCCGACGGTGCCTACTTCGGCTGGCCCGGCTGGATCCGCTTCAACTTCGGCTGCCCGCGCGCGCGGATGCTCGAAGGTCTGGAAAAAATCGCGGCAGCGCTCTGATTTCCAATTCCAGTGGCACCACAACTTCTTCCCGGGACCGGAGTTTCTCCGTCGATGAAAACATTCATTTCCACCACCACTGTCGCCCTTTTCCTGCTCCTTCCAGCCGG
>JAIFNK010000092.1 GCA_020047775.1 Akkermansia sp.
AATGAAAACAAGAACTCGCCGCCGCCTCTTCGTTGGGATAACACCCGGGACCGAGGAAGGGATCGTTGGCCGCGTTAATGAGGAGGGTGGGCAGTTGGATTTCAGATAGAAACTGGCGGGAGCTGTTGCGGGCCCAGTAGTCCTCCGCGTCGCGGAATCCGTGGATCGGCGCGGTGAAGCGATCATCGAATTCCTGAAACGTCCTGATCCGGTCGAGACCGGCAAGATCGAGCTGATCGGGAAACATGGCTTTTTTCGCCCGGATCTTCGCCCGCATCGCGACGAGGAACCGGTCCATGTAAATTCTGTTGGAAGGAAATGAGAGCTGCCGCGACGAGCAGGCGAGATCGCAGGGCACGGAGAAGACCACCGCCCGGTGAAGCCGCGGCGGGAGTCCGGCAGGATACTCGCCAAGGTATTTCAGCGTTAGATTTCCACCGAGGCTGAAGCCGACAAGATCGACAGCCACTGCCGGGTGGTTCTCCAGCGCATGGCTGACGACCGCGTGCAGATCCTCGGTCGCACCGCTGTGATACATGCGCAGCAGCCGGTTCGGCTCGCCGCCGCAGCCGCGGAAATTCCAGGTCAAGACGTCCCAGCCCCGGCGCATCAGCGCGGTGGCCATGCCGCGGATGTAGCCGGTTTTCATGTCGGCTTCCAGGCCGTGGGACAGGATGGCGAGCCGGGGACTGGTGTTTCCCGACCATTCGAGATCAACAAAATCGCCGTCGGGCAACTCCAATCGCCCGGGGCGGGCGACGACAGCCGCGACCCGTCGGCACAAGGCGGGAAAGATCGTTTGCGCATGGCCGCCGGGGAGCCAAGCGGGCGCGGCGTAGCTTGAATGGTGGACCAATGGCATAAAATCCCGCCCCTGCTTAGGTCCGAATCCAATACTCCGCAAGGAATGTGACCTGGCACGTGCACAATGGCGCTTGTCAGCCCCGGATTCCCGGTATAGCCGTCCTGCGGCCAAGGGAAATCAACCGGCCAATTTATTCATGACCTTCTTCATACTCTGGTGCCTCGCCGGCCTCGCTGTCGGAATCGTATTCGCCTCATTTTTCGAGTGGACCCTCCACAAATACGTGATGCACCGGCCGGTCGGAAAGTTCCGATACGCCTTCCAAGCCCACGCGATCGTCCATCACGGCACGTTCAAAGCGGACAAGACTTACCATTTGATCGATGAGAAGGACAAGGAAACCATCCCCATGGCGTGGTGGAATGGTCCCGTATTGGTGCTCATCGGTGCGATTCCATTCGCCCTGCTGTCCTGGCTGACCGGGCAGTGGTCCTTCGTGCTCGGCGGCGCACTTGCTTTCGCCTCCTACTATTGTTTTTACGAGTATATCCATTGGTGCATGCACTTGCCCAAGGCTCGCCGGGTGGAAAAGCCGTGGTGGTTCCGCAGGCTCAACGGCCACCACCTGCTGCATCACCGCTACATGCACAAGAATTTCAACGTCGTTCTGCCGATTGCCGACCTGTGCCTCGGCACGTTCATGGCACGTTCGAAAACTCATTTCGCCCAAGCCACCGGGCCGTCGGTGCCAAATATGCAGCCACTGGTTTGATTCCCCCCTCCCTGATCGCGGGGGGCAGAGAATGCTGGAATTTTCCGTCCGGATTCGCTAATCATCGGCAGCCCCCAGTCAATCCCATGAAATCCCTACTGCTGGTTTCGATCCTAGGCCTTGCGTTTCTTGCCAGCTCCTGCCGCACCGTCACCCCGCTTGACGCGATGACGATGAAACAATCCTGCCGGTGCCTTCCTGAAAATTTCCGACCTGATGGAAGCTGCTGCGGTGGCCATGCGGTGAACGGCACCAAGTGACCGCCCCACCCGTCTGTTAGCCCGCTGCCGGAGTTTAGAAACTCATCTGAAAAACCCGCGCCCGGCCAGATGCCGGAGCCAGGGCCCGAAGTCCAGGTCCGGGCAACTGCTCCTTGAGAGAGCCGCAAGCCCGGCCAACCTCCGACCACCATCCATCGCGGCCAGTATCTGATAGTGCGCGGCGGGAAACGCGCAAGGCTGGTGCCAGACATCAACCAGGGGCAAAGATTCACCCGCACAACGCAAGTTGAAGGAATCCAGTCTCGGAAACTCCGGGGGCTCGGCGACAAAACCCACCGGTTCGATCCGGGGCCGGATCCAACCGCGCGTGATTCCGTCGAAAACCTGCCGTGTCACTGATTTCGCGTCGTGTCCCGGAAGCCCGGCCATCAATTCGCTCCACGGCACGCAAGCCGGAGCGGACGCACGGAGCACGCGGGCGATTTCATCCACGGCAGGGTTCTCCTTGCCCGCCCGATAGAAAAAACCTATCACCTTCTCCAGCGAGACGCGGCCCGCCACCGGCGCGTCGTCCCGACACAGGACACCGGAACGGAACTTGCGCCCCAACGCCTCGTCCACCGCCAGTTGAAAGGCCAGCGGGTCGCGCACCTGGTTCCGCAGTTCGATTAGAAATTCCTCACTGAGTGCGGCGGGGAGATTTTCACCCGGATCGGATTCTCCCAGCCACCGCAGCCCGGCACTGGACGCAGCCTGCACGAACCGATGGAGTGGCCATGGATCGTTGACCGGTGCGAAATCATCACAAGCGAGGATCGCAGCCCCCTTGGCCAGCATGTCATCGATGACCTCCATTTCCGGATCACGGGAGTCCGTGACGGACCTCAGAATCCCTAACGAGGAAACAACATCCCCTGCCCCGGCCTGTTGGATCGCACGGACCTTTGCGATCACCGGCAGCCGCGGTTTCCAGCCGCATTCGAGATTGAAGCTGATCGTCGAGATGCCTGACGGGCTGAGATGCTTCCGGCAGAAATCCAGCAAGGCGACCTTTGCTTCGTCCGACACCCACGAGAAAAACCCGTGCGCGATGATGAAGTCGAACGG
Source organism: Akkermansia sp. (assembly GCA_020047775.1). Taxonomy (GTDB): domain Bacteria; phylum Verrucomicrobiota; class Verrucomicrobiia; order Verrucomicrobiales; family Akkermansiaceae; genus Luteolibacter. The sequence goes on from JAIFNK010000092.1 coordinate 2,906, forward strand.
CCCGCCGGCAGGCTCGAAGTCTCGCAGATCAACGGCGTGGAAGTCCACGTTTCCGATGCCTGCGGCGGCAGCGCGCAGGCCAGCGTCGCGGATCGCCTGTTCTGCCAGATCGATGCCGGTGAAGCGGCTTTCCGGCCACCGCTGCGCCAGTGGGATGAGATTGTGCCCGGAACTGCAGCCGATCTCCAGGATCCGCGCCCGCCGGGGATGCGGCACCTCAAGCCCGCCCAGTGTCGCGGCGACGGACGAGACCGCCGGATCCGACAAGGGATGGCTCATCGGCGGATAGACCAGCCTTTGATAGAGATCGTGAATCGCGTCGGGCATGGGTTCAGGAAATCCGATTCACCGTGACCCGGTCCCAATACATCCGGTCGCGCCAGTCCTGGAACGAGTCGTTATAAGGATCGAGTTGCCGGCGGGTCGCGACGGTTTCTCCGGCGACGAGGACTTCGTTCATGCCCTCCGGTGTCCGCAGGCTGCGCACTTGCGGAAACGAGTCGCACAGAAGCTTGCGGGTGAGCGACTGCATCGTGCGATGGCCGGGGCCGGTGACAAGGTTCACCGCCAGCAAGCCGCCTGGAGCCACCGCACGGCGGAGGTGATCCAGCAAACCGGGATTCCATGCCTGCGGGCGGAAAACATCGGTTTTGCCGGCGAGATAGATATCGTCGAAAACCACGTCGAACCGCCGCCGGTTTTTCTCTAACCACGGATAGGCGTCGGTGGTGTGGATCTCGATATCGAGCGAGTCGAGATCCATGTGCTCGCGGGCGAGATCGACGATTTCCGAGTCGATGTCGATGGCGGTCAATTTGCACTCCGGCAACAGGTGCCGCAGCACGCGGTAGGCGGTGCCGCCCGCGAGTCCGAGCATCAGGACCGAGCGTGGCGGGCCCTCTTTCCGGAGCAGTGCCGCCGCCGCGATGAGGTCCCACGCAAGGCCGGTGAGGAATCGTTTCCGGTGAAATGAAGCGTGCAGCGCACCCTCCACGCGGAACTCGACCGCCAAGTCCGATTTCCAGACTTCCAGCGATTGAAAACGAGTGTGGAAGGTTCCCGTGCGGCGCATCGTGGCGGAAGGTTGGCGGATTTCTTAAAGTAGTCGAGCCGAAGAAAAAGATCGGACTCAAGCCCTGGACTGCTTTAGAACCACGGCGTGCACACGCTCGCCGCATCCTTTTTCCTCCAGATGGCCGTGATCCTAATCGCCTGCCGGGTGGTCGGGTGGTTGGGAAAAAAAATCGGGCAGCCGCAAGTCGTCGGGGAGATGATCGCCGGGGTGCTGCTGGGACCATCGCTGCTAGGGCTGCTTTTTCCCGAGGCGAGCGCCAGGCTGTTCTCCCAGGAAACGCGCGGAATCCTCTATGTCGGCGCGCAACTCGGCGTGGGACTTTACATGTTTCTGGTGGGCATGGAGTTCAAGACCGAACTGTTCCGCAGCCGGGCGAGGAGCGCGGCAAGCGTCTCGATCGCGGGCATGGTGGTGCCGTTCGTGCTCGGCGGATTGCTGGCTCCCTGGCTGGTGACGATTCCCGGATTATTCTCGGAAAAAACCGAGATCTACCAGGCGGGCTTGTTCCTCGGAGCCGCCATCGCCATCACCGCCTTCCCGATGCTGGCGCGGATCATTTACGAGCGCGGGCTTTCCGGAACTTCACTCGGCACGCTCGCGCTGGCGGCGGGCGCGATCGATGACGCCGCCGCTTGGTGCGTGCTGGCCATCGTGCTGGCAAGCTTCGGCGGCGGTGACAGCGTGTTCCTCGGCATGCAGGTGAACCCGGCGGTGCTCGCCATCGCGGGCGGGGTCGCCTATGCCGCCTTCATGCTCACCGGCGGGCGGCGGTTGCTGGCGAAACTCGGTGCCCTCGCCGAGCGCGAGGGCGGGGTGAGTTCAACGCTGTTAGCCATCGTGCTCACGCTGTTTTGTTTGAGCGCGTGGTTCACCGACGCCATCGGCATCCACGCGGTGTTTGGTGGATTCATCCTCGGCATCGCCATGCCGCGCGGAGTGATCACTGAGGAGGTCACGAGGAAGCTGGAGCCGTTCACCGTCATCTTCCTATTGCCCATGTTTTTCACGTTTTCCGGCCTGAACACCCGCCTCGGTGTGATGCTGGAGTCTTCGATCCTGCTGGTGGCCGTCGTCGTATTGTTAGCATCCACGCTCGGCAAAGGCGTCGCCTGCTGGGCCGCCGCCCGTTTGAACGGCGAGGACAACCGCACGTCGCTCGCCATCGGCGCGCTGATGAACGCCCGCGGGTTGATGGAACTCATCATCATCAACATCGGCCTGCAAAAGGGCGTGATCGGACCCAAGCTCTTCGCGATTCTCGTCATCATGGCCATCGTCACCACGCTGATGGCCAGCCCGGTATTCGAGCGGGTCTATGGCAGACACTCGAAGAAAACAGCAATACCCGTTCCAGAAGGACTCGACGCATGAAATTCGGCATTATCGGCACAGGCACCATCGGCCGCTTCCACGCGGAGGCGATCCGCGCGATGGAGGGCGGGACGCTTCACTCGGTTTACAATCACAGCGCGGAGAAAGCCGCGGCGCTGGCAGCGGAGTTCGGCGTGAAGTCCTATTCCGACCTCGCGGAGTTTCTCGCGGATCCGGAGCTGGAGATCGTCACCATCGCCACTCCGTCCGGAGCTCATTTCGATCCCACCATCGCCGCACTGATGGCGGGCAAGCACGTGATCTGTGAGAAGCCGCTAGAAATCACCACGGAAAGAATCGACCGGCTCATCACCGCCGCGTCGGTGAGCGGACGGACGCTCGCAGCGATTCTCAACCGCAGGTTCAATCCGGCGATGACGGCGTTCAAGGCGGCGGCGGACGAAGGGCGGTTAGGCAGGATCGTTTCCGCCTCCTGTTACGTGAAATGGTTCCGCGACCAGGCTTACTATGATTCCGCCGCGTGGCGCGGGACGCTGGCGCTGGACGGAGGCGGCGCCCTGATGAACCAGGCGATCCACAACATCGACGCCCTGCTCCATCTCGCAGGCCCGGTCCGGTCGGTGCAGGCGAACACGGCGTGCCTCGCCCACGAGCGGATCGAGGTGGAGGACATGGCGGTGGCCATCCTGGAGTTCAAAAACGGAGCGCGCGGGGTGATCGAGGGGTCCACTTGCAGCTGGTCGAAGAACGGCCATCCGGGACGCGTGCAGATCTGCGGCACGGAAGGCTCGGTGTTTCTCGCGGATGAAACCTTCGAGGTCTGGGATTTCAAAAACGAGCGACCGGAAGACGCCGGAATCCGGGAACACCTGATGCGGGGCAACCAGCCAGGCATGGGGGCGAACGATCCGAAGGCAATCCAGTTCTATCAACATCAACGGAATTTCGAGGAAGTCGTCAGCGCCATCCGCGAAGGCCGTGAACCCGGCACATCGGCACCCGAGGCGAGGAAATCCGTGGCGTTGATCGAGGCGATCTATCAAAGCGCGGCGAATGACGGCGCGAAGACTTTTCTCTGAAGGCCTCTTCGCAGGTAGTCCCGCCCTCAGGCGGTCTTGATGGATGAAGACCGCTTGAAAGCGGGACTACGAACGCTACAGCGCCGCTTCCGGAAACTCTTTCACCTGCTCCAACCTCACGTTGTAGAGGGCGGCGATTTCCGGGGCGTCGGACACATGATAGATCTCGCGGTAGTAAATTTCCTTGATGCCGTAGGCGCATAGCGTCTGCATGCAGGCGGTGCAGGGCATGGTCGTCGTCGCCACGATCTTCGCCTCGCCGCGGCGGAAGAGGCTGCAAAGATTCACCTCCGCATGGAGCATGAATTTCTGCCGCGCCTCGCGGTCGTCCCAGAAGCCGGGCGGCGGGTTGTAGCCGGGAGCGAGGCCGTTGTAGGCGGTGCCGATGACACGGTTGTCGAAGTCGAGGGCGGCGGCACCGACTTTCCGATAGGGATCCTCCGAGCGCAGGCTGGCGACGTGGGCGAGGGCCATGGCGTATTGGGGGATGGACAGTCTGTCGGCGGGCATGGGGGGAGGTTGATTTGAGGAGCCCGGGTTTTCAACACGCATCTTTGGGCGTGGTGCAAGAACAGGCAGGAATGCCTGAATCACTTTTCCGCTTCGCGGGAGGGGCCCGATGGCGCAACGTCCGCGCGTGGACCGACAACGTTCTGGCGTGCTGGCAGCTTTGGGGGCGTTTTTCCTGTGGGGGATTCTGCCGGTCTTCTGGAAGTTGCTCGGTTTCCTGCCGCCGCCGTCGATCGTCGCGCAACGGACGATCTGGTCGCTGCTGCTCTTGTTGGGAATCCTGTGGTGGCGCGGCGAGGGAAAAGCGTTGGTCGCCGGGCTGCGATCGCACCGGGCGCTGGGCTGGCACCTGCTTTCGGGTTGCCTGCTCGCTTCCAACTGGCTGCTCTACGTCTGGGCGACCCTGAATGACCGGATCATCGAAGCGTCGCTCGGGTATTACCTGAATCCGTTTTTCAACATACTGATCGGCGCGCTTTGGTTCGGCGACAAGAACAGCCGCTGGCAACTGGCGGCCATCGCGCTGGCGCTGGGCGGAGTCGCCCTGCAAATCCCGGCTGTGGGCCATTTCCCGTGGGTGGCGCTGACGCTGGCGTCGACTTTCTCGCTTTATGCGGTCGTGAGGAAACTGGCTCCGCTCGGCTCATTGGTGGGACTCGCGGCGGAGACCAGCCTGCTGGCGCCGGTCGCGCTGGTGTGGTTGGTCCTGAGCAACTCCAGTCCGGCGGCGGCCTTCGGCGGGACGTGGGCCCATGCGGGTCTGGTCATCGGGACAGGCTTGGCGACCGCGCTGCCGCTTTTGTGCTTCGGCCACGCGACCCGGACAATCCGCCTCACCACGCTCGGCATCCTGCAATTCCTCGCACCCACGATCCAGTTCTTCATCGGCTGGAAACTCTATGACGAGCCAATGACCGGCACGCGCCTGCTATCCTTCGGCCTGATCTGGCTGGCGGTGGGAATCTACGCGGCGGACGCGCTTTCCACGAAAAAGAGTGACGGATAGAAGCCAGGATCAATTGTTCACCTCGAGGCGAAGGTATCTGGCCGGCCCGGAAACGCTCACGCTTGCCGTGCGGATCTGATTGGCATCCGGCGGGGTGAGGGTAACTCCGGTGGCGGTCCAGTCGGCCAGATTGTCACTGGTCTTGACCACATAGGTCACCCCGGACCTCCCGGCATAGAAGCTCAGGCTCATTTGATTCGCACCGATCACCGGCTAGGGAAGGCTGCGGCTGAGGTCATGATCCGGATCCAAGTTGAGAGCGTAGGCCATGAGCAAATTCACCCCGTCGCCGTTGGCATCCAACGTGATGTCGATGTCGGCGGGCAGTCCCTTGGATAGTAGCCAGGAACCCAGTTCATCCCCCGCGACACCAGTGCCAATTGCCGGATAGCCTAACCAAGTGGGTGACTCGAAGCCGG
>JAIFNK010000258.1 GCA_020047775.1 Akkermansia sp.
ATCGCCAAGAGACTCGGGCCGCTCACTGCGATATTGAGGCGGACAAACCGGTCTTGATAAATCTGAAAGCCGCAACCGAGTAGCGGCAGGGCAATAAATCCAGCGATCGTCAAAATGACTCCAATCTTCCCTCTCCGGTCGGGTGATTCGAAAAAATTCATCCTCACCCTCAATCGCCGGCGAAGAGCCAGCACCGAGCTCGAAACGATCAGAAGGAAAAGCAGCACGAATCTCACGCGTTCGATGAGGTGTTCTTTGTCGCCCGAATACCAATCCATCCCGCCGAAGGGCGAGAAATAGCGGATGACAGCGAAGTAAAGAATCGGCATCAGAACTCCGAACCCCAGGCAGTGGAGCCAGTCCGAACGGCCGAAGAGGCCGGTAAACCTCCCGGATAGCTCCCGGCAAAGCCTTCCATTGCGGAAGCGAAAGATGAATAGAACGGCCGAGGCCACCAGCAACAGCAACCCCAGCGGCAGGATCAACAATTGGGTAATGTAGGCGTGCTCGGATCGGCGGTTCGGTTTCAGCCTCTCTATCGTCATCGGTGGATATCCGCAATGTAGGGCCACCAGCCGTTGTCGGGATCGATTTTGGAAACCCTGTCGAGCATTGCCAACGCAGCCTTTCCGGAATGGGTTGGATCGCTTTGACATTCATATTGGAACCTTGGGGCGAAATACAAAGGATCGGATGGATGGAGGTCCTGCAGTTTGTCGAATTGATTCTCGACGAGCATCTGGTAACTAACAGGAAGACCTCTTGCCATGAGTCTTTTCGCCTTGGTAAGCTCCTCGGGCCAATCAACGTATCGACTGAAACCCAGCATGTACTTGGCAATATGGCGCTTGGGCAGCCACCTCGAAGCGCTCAGCCCCAGAAGTCCCATGCCGAACAGGACCAAGCCCAATCCGACCCACGCCGGTTTCCATTTCGATCGGTCGCTCGTTTCCAGCCGCTTCGAGGACTCCTCCAGTTCGTCATCCATCTCCGGTTTCAGTTTCGAGCTGATTTCCCGGCGGGCTTGTGCGTTCAGCTCATGATTCCCCGCCAGAGGCTTGGTCGCCAGATCAAGAAATCGTTCGGAAGTGTCGGAGATCACGTTTTTCTGGCAGAAAATCCAGATTGTTAGGAATTTGCCTTTGGCGGGAGGTTCCTGAAACAGCCGTTGGGCCGGACCGGAGGGCGGGAACAAAAGAGGGGCGGCGAGAAAGAGGGAGTTTGGCTGAAGCTGAACTGCCGAAAACTGAAACGCTGAAAGAAAGATTGCTCAACAGAACGCCGGGATTTGGCCGAATCGCGACATATCACGGCGGTTTTCATTCGTGGCGAGCGTAGCTCTCCGGACCGTATTGCCAAGATTTCATTTGGTGGCTGTCGGGCACCTTCAGACAGGGTTGGAACCTGGCTCGGAAGAGGCGGGGCCATGTTGAAAAGAGGGCCTGGCGGCCGGATCGTCAGGGGATTGTAAAGCTGCGGGCAAATCACCCGGGTTTGTCGGGGAGATTGTAAAGAATTGTAAAGCAGAGGTTAAGTTTCTTGGCCTTGGCGGGCGAATGGAGGATTTCATTCCGGCAGCGGAAGTCCGCACCCCGACGTTATGAAAACCCTATCCAGTCTGCCCCTTGTTCTTCATCTTGTTTCAGGAACCTGCCTGACCGCGCAGGACGGAATCCTTGATCTAACAAATCTTAACAACTACGCCAATCAAGGTCAACCGGCCTACATCACGCGCAACAACACTCCGGGAAACAATCCCATCACGGATCCGGGCGCCACCCTGGGCCGCGTGCTGTTTCATGACCGGCGGGTGTCACGGGACAACTCCGTGAGTTGTTCGTCATGTCACGTCCAGGCCCACGCGTTCGGCGATTTGCCCACTGCCAGCACCGGAGTCGCCGGGACCACCGGCCGCCATTCCATGCGGCTGATCAACGGCCGCTTCGCCGCCGAGGCCCGCTTCTTCTGGGATGAGCGCGCCACCAGCCTGGAAAACCAGACGACCCAGCCGATCCGCGACCATGCGGAAATGGGTTTCAGCGGTGCGAGCGGCGATCCCTCGTTCACGGACCTTGTCACCAAACTGACAGCGATTCCGGAATACCGGGTGATGTTCGCCATGACCTTCGGGGATGCGGCCATCACCGAGGCACGGATCCAGCGGTCGCTCGCCCAGTTCGTGCGCAGCATCCAGTCGTTTGATTCCAAATACGACGCCGGGCGTGCCGTGGCGAATGACAACCAGAATTTTCCTAACTTCACCGCGCAGGAAAACGCCGGAAAACAGCTGTTTCTCGTGGCGCCCCCCCAGGGCGGGGCCGGATGTGCGGCGTGTCATGCTCCGCCGGAGTTCGACATCGATCCCAATTCGAGGAACAACGGCGTGACCGCCAGCATCGGTGGCGGCACGGATCTAACGAACACCCGGTCTCCCTCGTTGCGGGATCTCGTCGGCCCCGGTGGTCAGTCGAACGGCGGCTTCATGCACAACGGCGGCTTCGCCACCATCGCCGATGTGATCAACCACTACAACAGCATCCCCGGCGATAATGCCAATCTGGATCCGCGCCTGCGCCGCCCTGGCGGAGCCGTGCAGAATCTCAATCTCAGCCAGACGCAAAAGGACAACCTCGCCGCCTTCCTCCGCACGCTGTCGGGCACCCAGGTTTACACGGACGAAAAATGGTCGGACCCCTTCAACGCGACGAACGTCCTCGAACTCATCATCCTGCCAGCGGACGCCGCCACCATCGTCCGCAATCCGGACGGCAGCATGATAGTCCGCTGTCAGGCGGCACCGAATCTTTTCTATCAGCTTGAGGCGTCCACCGACCTCTCGACGTGGACTCTCCAGGGCACCCTCACGTCGGATGCCGCGGGCCTGATGGAGCAGCCCGTCACCGTCGCCCCGCCGGCGATGTTCTATCGCTTCACCTACACCCCGCCGGCACCCTGAGAGTCTGTCGGGAAAACAGGATTCGTTGGATTGGTCCGATTCGTGGTGCTTCTATCCATCAAGCCACAGGGAAAAGTTCCAAATCAAAGGGGCCGACTGAGAACGCTGTCGGGAAATGGCGGACCGGTCTCCGAACCGGTCCTGCGAATGAATGGCGAATGAATCCGCCCATGAAAGGCTCGGTAATCCGCCCATGGTCGGTCATTCACTACCCATTCGCGCGGACCGCCCGGAGGTCGGTCCCTGCCTTCGGGGACTTTCCTGACTGCCTCTGAAGTCAGCACTCCATTTTTCGGACCGCTTCCAAGCCGACGCCGGCCGGCGGGGATCTCGCTTAACCCAACTCGCGCGGGACGGTGATGAGGAACTTGGTCTCACTGCCGGGCACCGAGGTGACGCTGATGGTGCCGCCATGCGCTTCGATGGCCCGCTTGACGATGGACAGGCCGAGGCCGGTGCCTTTGATTTCCTGCTGGGAGTGGTGCTTCTCGACGCGGAAGAAGCGGCGGAAAATGTGGGGGAGGTCGGCGCTGGGGATGCCGACGCCGTTGTCGGTGACCCAGATGCGGACGCTGTCGCCGGCGCGCTCGCAGCCGACGCCGACCTTGAGGCCGGTGTAGGGGTTTTGTTTGAGGGCGTTTTCCACCAGGTTGAAGAGCACCTGGGTCCAGTAGAAGCGGTCGCCCTGGAGCACGAGGGCCGGATCCGGCATGATCACGCTCACCTCGGCCTGTTGGTTGCGGATGACGGATTCGAGGCGTTCGAGGATGTCCTTGATGCAGGAGCGGAATTTGAAGGGCTCCACCTTGAGCGCGTTTGCCTCGCCGGATTCGAGCCGGGAAATGACGAGCATGTCCTCGACGATGCGGGAGATGCGGTCGGCGTGCTTGCGCATGATGGTTAGAAACCGGCGGGCCATTTCCGGCTCCTCGATCATGTCGTCGTCCAACAGGTTTTCCAGATAGCCGTTGATGATGGCCAGCGGGGTGCGGAGCTCGTGGGAGGCGTTGGCAACGAAGTCCTTGCGGACTTGTTCGATTTGGTGTTGGGCGGTCACGTCGCGGATGATGACACGGGTGGTGGGATCCTGTCCGTCGGAGGGGTTGGAGAGTTGGGCGGCGTCGATGATCCAGGCGTTGACGCCGCGGTTTTCGAGGTCGCCGCGGGGGGACGTCTGTTGGGGAAGGACCACGCGGGACTGTACCGGTTCGCCGGTGGCGAGGCAGCGGAGCAGGGCGTCGGCCAGGCGTGGGTCGAGGAAGGCCTCGCGCACGGGCCGGTTGACGAGTTCGCGGGCACCGAAGAGCGAGCGGGCGGCTTCGTTGGCGAAACGGATGTTCGCGTCGGAGTCCACCAGCAGGAAGGCGTCGCCGAGGGCGTCGAGCAGGAGGTTCCGCTCTTCGCGGGCATTTTTAAGATCGAGTTCAAGACGGAGTTTCCAAGCGTTGACTTCAGCTTCGGATTGTTTGCGGGTGCCGCGGTTGCGATGGACGAGGACGGCAAGTGCGGCGAGTGCCGCGAGTGCGGCGAAGATCGAGATTTCCGTGGTCATGCGTTGGCTTTCGCAACAACGCAGTAGCCGATGCCGCGGACGGTTTCAACCCATGACCCGTGAACGCCGAGCTTTTGGCGGAGGCGTTTCATGTGGGTGTCCAGGGTGCGGCTGTGGGTGGCGTCGCTGTAGCCCCAGACGGAGCGCAGCAGGTCGTTGCGGTCCTGGGGTTTTCCGGAGCGTTCGCAGAGGAAAAGGAGCAGCTTGAACTCGGTGGAAGTGAGCTCGGCCGGTTCGTTGTCGAGGTAGAATTTCAGGGAGTTCTTGTCGAAACGAAAGGGGCCGTAGGTGAAATCCACCGCGCCGGGTGGTGCTTCGGAGCGCTTGAGGATGGCCTGCACCCGGAGCATGAGCTCCTTCGGGCTGAAGGGCTTGGTCAGGTAGTCGTCGGCACCGGCTTCGAGGCCCTGGATGCGGTCCTCGGTCTGGGCGCGGGCGGTGAGCATGATGACCGGGGTATTGGCGGTGCGGGGGTCGCGGCGGAGTTCGCGGAAGACCGAGTAGCCGTCGCGCCCCGGCAGCATCAGGTCGAGAAGGATCAAATCCGGGCGCTCGCGCAGGGCGATTTCCGTGCCTTGCACGCCGTCGTGCGCCTTGAGAATTTCGTAACCGGCCCGTTGGAGGTTGAAGCCGATCAGGTCAGCGATGTCACGTTCGTCCTCTACAATCAGAATTCGATGCATTTCGTAAGCAAGCTAGCGGGCTGCGGGTTGGCAGACGAAATCCTCGCGTGTGACGATTTGGTCACAATAGGTCTTTGCCAATGTAGGAGCCGGCCTGGGTCGTGCGGGCGATGCCGATTTTCACTCCGGCTTCGATGGAAGTGTTCACTCCGGTGCGGACGCCATCGCCAAGAAGGGCACCCAGCTTGAGTCTGCCGGTGTTCACGGGTTTTCCCTGGATCATGGACACGTGATGGCGCCCGTCGTGACGGTGGTTTTCCGTGCATGTGCCGGCTCCGAGGGTGACATGGGTGCCGATGATGGAGTCACCGACGTAGCATTGCCGGGAGATGTAGGTGTTGTTGTAAACGACGGAGTTTTTGACCTCGGCACCGTTGCCCACGTAGCAGTTGGCACCGATGCTGGTGGCTCCGCGGATGTAGGCGTTGGGTCCGATTTGGCTGTTGGGTCCGATGACGACCGGTCCCTCGATGACGGTGCCGGGGAGGATGCGGGAGCCCGCCCCGAGGCGAATGCAGCCGGACAGGCTGGCTAACGGGCTTACCTCGCCGAGCAGCGAGGTTTCGTCCATCAGGGCGAGGGCCTCCTCATTCATGCGGAGAAGGTCCCATGGGTAGAGAACGGCAAAACAATTCGCATCGGTGACAATTCTGTCCAGGCAGTTTTCCGGACGTTCCGCGCCTTTCCACGCCAGGATGTTGCCACCACTATCGATGAGTCGTGCGCTGAGCTGGTTGCTGCCCAAAATCAACAATGCATTGATGTCGAGCCAATTATCAATAGGGATTCGGAGGGTGTGTTCGCCGGCCTCCTCGGGCTGCACGATTTGCAAGCCCCCTTGGCGGAGATCTGCCGTGAGCAAATCCTTCATTGGAATATTCGCAATCAGGCAACTGCCGAGATCACGGTTGGAAGTGATGGGAGCGCAGAGTTCCGGATTTCGCGGTGGTAACAAGGTCGCTTGCATGGGTTAGCGACAGTCCATCACGAACCAAGTGGATATTCTACGAAAATTTCCTAAATTCTGCGGGTGTGATCATTCCAGATCGCTGTCCGCCGGTCTTGGCGGTTTCGAGGCTCTGCCATTCGAAAATCAGCCGGCGTGTTGCGCATGCCATTCATGGTAAACCTTCGGGGAAATTTCCGAGGGTTTGATTTCCGAGCGTCCGCCCCAGAAAACATTGGTGTAGGAAACCGGGATGCCGACGGCGGCGAGATGGCGGTCGATGGCGGCCTTGTGCTCGAGGACGCGGGCTTTCTCGGTGCCGTGCATGACGCCCATGATGTTCACGTTCCCGAACTGCGGTCCGCCTTCCCGCCAATACGCGTGGGTCATGCAGAAATGCCGGCCGACCTCGCCGCCCGCCTCCATTTCGCGGCCTTTCGGCACCGCCCAGTGGAACAGGCCGTTGAAGCGGGTGACGCGCTCGCCGGTGGCGGACGGCTTGACGTGCTCGAGGAAGGTGGAAAAGCGGCCGATGACTTTTTTCGCGTTGAGCGTTTCCGCGACTTCGCAGAAGCGGTCGAGGCTGACACCGGCGGCTTCCGCGCGCTTGACCCACGGGTTTTCGCAGATTTCGTCCACGGTGAGTTCTTCCTTCAAGGCGAGCAGGACGTCCCACTCCTCGTCGTCCAGATCGACGGCGGTGGTGGTCATCATGACGGCGGGTTCGTCCGCCTTGTCGCCCGGTTCGAGGACTTTCCGGCGGGTGTGACCGACGCCGAGGGCGAAGACGCCGTTGGCCGACATGAGAAGATATTCGGTGGCACCGGTGAGGCGAAGCAGGGCGGTGGCGTGGAAATCCAGCGATTCGCCCACCGGCACCTTGAGCGTGGTCCACAGCCGGTAGCCGGAACCGGAAACCTCCGTGTCCGTCGAGCGGATCACCACGTGCCCGGAAAACGGGTCCTGCTTCGACATGAAATCAAACGCCGCATTGAGTTTTTCCTCCGGCACTTTCCACGCGACGAGCGCACCGTGGGCGAGCTTGGTGGAGAGCAGCGTCTGGCGGACCCGGCGGACCACTCCGGCCTCGACCATTGCCCGGATCCGCTCCAGCACCGTTTCCAGCGGCAACCCGGATTTCTCGGCGATCAACTGGAAGGGATAACGCTGGAATCCGGCGATGAGGTCCTCGGAAACCGCCAGGATGGCCGCGTTGGTGGGATCGGAGTGTTCGACAGGGATGGTGGAATTCATGAGCGGATAAATGATGGGAACTCGGTTGCGGTGCGCTGCCGGAATTGACCGATACTGCGCAAATCATGCGGAAGCGCCGGCGGCAAGGGCCTTTAGGTAAGCGAGGGCTGGCTCGCGATCAAGGATTCGTCCTTCGAGTTGCTCGGTTTGCACGGCTTCCAGGATTTCCTTGAACCGCGGCCCGGGTCTGAGCCCGAGCTCGATCAAATCCCGGCCGGTGACCAGCGGCGGCGGAATCAGCGGCTCGGCGGCGAATTCCCCGGCTTTCGCCTGGAGAAACTCGTAATTGTCGGTGAACCCGTTGGACGACCCGCAGTCCACGCGGTGCAGCTCCATTTCCTCGGGAAACGTCGGCTCCGCCATGAATCGCTTCAATTTCGCCGTGCGCATCTGTTGCACGTTCATGAACTGCATGTGCCGCGCCACCATCGTGACGACGGCGGCGATGACATCGTTCGGGTAGCGCAGGCGGCGCAGGATGACATCCGCCATTTCCGCGCCCACCGCGTCGTGGCCGTTGAAGCGGATGCGGTCGTCGAAGGTCTGGCACGGCGGCTTGCCGATGTCGTGCAGCAGGACGGCCAGGCAGAGTTCCAGCGGCGCGTCGTCCGCCAGCATTTCGAGCATGATGCAGGTGTGCGTGTAAACGTCGCCTTCCGGATGCCATTCCGGCGGTTGCTCGCAGCCGATGGTTTGTAAAAACTCCGGCAGGATGTGGGCCATCAGCCCGGAGTCCACTAACAACTCCACCCCGGCCCGGCGGCGATGGGAGGTGAGGATTTTCGAAAACTCGTCGCGAATCCGTTCCGGGGAAATCCGGTCTAGCAGGCGGGCGCATTCGGAAACCGCCGCCAGCGTCGT
>JAIFNK010000032.1 GCA_020047775.1 Akkermansia sp.
GCAACCCCTTTCTTTACCGAAGCACCGGGAAGACCCTTGCCAGTGAAAGGGGTTGCAAACCCCTTCTCCATAGTCACATTCGCCTCACTGGGATTCCACAAATTTTGATGCGCGGCAGTATATGGACTTGCAGGGGCGGGGCTGGGCCGGGAGCTTGTCGGGGTGATTTCGCCGGGGGTTGTGATCGCATCGGTGTTGCCGGTGTATTTGCTGATGATAGCGGGGGCGGCATTTCGCCGGATCGGGGTGCTGCGCCAGGAACATGACCAAGGGGTCATGCATGTGGTGTTCTCGGTGATGCTGCCGTGTTTCATTCTGGATAAAATCCTGGGAAGCCCGTTGCTGCGGAGCGGCGCGGTGGTGACTTGGGCGGCGTTCCTTGGTTTTGGGCTGATCATGGCGGGCATCGGAATCGGCTTGCTGGTGGGCAGGTTGATGGGACTGGAGCGCGGGACCGGGATGCGGACGTTCGCGTTGAGCGCGGGCTGTCAGAATTTCGGGTTCACGGCGGCTCCGGTGGTGGAAATCCTGTGGGGATCGGGAGCACTCGCCTTGCTTTTTGTCCACAACATCGGTGTGGAAACGGCGATGTGGTCGGTGGGGGTGATGATGATGAGCGGCGAGCGCGGGATTTCATGGCGCAAGCTGGTGAACGGGCCGATCCTGGCGGTGGTGATCGGCCTGACGCTGGTGGTGCTGGGGCTGGATGACCAGGTGACAGGACCACCGAGGGAGGCGATGAGGATGATCGGCGTGGGCGCGTTCCCGGTGGCGATCCTGATCACGGGCGCGACGATCATCGATCTGGCGACGATGGAGAAGCCGAGCTGGAAGGTGATGGTGGGCGGAGCGCTGGTGCGGTTGATGTTGGCACCGCTGGCGATTCTATCCGCGGCGAAATTCCTGCCGCTGGCCACGGAGCTCAAACAGGTGCTGGTGGTGCAGGCGGCGATGCCTGCGGGATTGTCGTCGATTCTGCTGGCGCGGATGTACGGCGGCCGCCCGGCGGTGGCGGTGCAGGTGGTGATCGCGACCACGGTGCTCAGTCTGCTGACACTGCCCTGGATCATCACCTGGGGAAGCCAGTGGATCGGACTGAAACCGATGTTGCCATGAACCCGCGGGATGGAGTTGAATGGGCGGCATGAAGGCCATCGGCGCACGACAGTTTTTCCCGGTGAGTGATCCCGGATGTTTGGTGGAATTCGAGCTGGATCCTCCAGAACCGGGAGCCAAGGACGTGTTAGTCCGGGTGCGGGCCGTGTCCGTGAATCCGGTGGACACAAAAGTGCGGAAATCCCTGGGCGAAACCGTGCAGGATCCGCCGCGCATTCTGGGATTCGATGCGGCGGGCGTCGTGGAAGCGGTGGGGAGCGAAGTGAGCGGGTTTTCTCCGGGGGACGAAATTTTCTACGCGGGCGATGTGACGCGCCCGGGCAGCAACGCGGAGTTTCAAGCGGTGGACGCGCGGTTGGTGGCGAAGAAGCCGGCGTCGTGGTCGTTCGAGGAAGCCGCGGCGGTGCCGTTGGTGGCGCTGACGGCGTGGGAGTTGTTATTCGAGCGGATGGGCATCGATCCGGATGGAGCGGACCGCGGCAAAGCGCTTCTGGTGATCAATGGCGCGGGCGGCGTGGGCTCGGCGGTGATCCCCCTCGCCCGTTCGGCCGGGTTGCGGGTGGTGGCGACGACATCGCGACCGGAGACGGCGGCGTGGTGTAAACTGCTAGGTGCGGATGAGGTGATCAACCACCGCGAGCCGCTGCGACCGCAGGCGGAGGCGCTGGGGATTCCTGAATTTCCCTTCATCGCGAATTTATACGATTCGGAACTCTATTGGGAGACGACGGCGGATCTGCTGGCACCGCTTGGCACGCTGGGCTTGATCGTGGAGACGGTGAACCCGATGCCCATCGGAAATCCGTTCCGGCTGAAGAGTCCGCGGATCGTGTGGGAATACATGATGACGCGGTCGCGCTTTCAAACGGCGGACATGCACCGGCAAGGCGAAATCCTGGCGGAAGTTTCGCGGCGCTGCGAGGCGGGCGGGTTTCCGAAAATCGGCACCCGTTTGTTCGATAAAATTTCCGCGGCGAATCTCCGCGAGGCGCACGCGGCGATGGAGTCCGGCGCGGCGCACGGCAAGTGGGTTCTATCCGGCTGGTGATTTCCCCATGACCGCGCGCACCGAAACATTTTCCATCAGAACCCACGGCAAGGGCACCACCGAGATCACCCGCGAGGTGGCGGGGATCGTGTCGCGGGCCGGAGTTGGAAACGGGACCGTCACCGTTTTCGTGAAGCACACCAGCGCGAGCCTGGTCATCATGGAAAACGCGGACCCGAGCGCGCGGCGGGATTTGGAGCTGTTTTTCGACAAACTCGTGCCGGAAACCACGCCGTGGTTCATCCACACGCAGGAAGGCCCGGACGACATGCCGAGCCACATCCGCATGGCACTGACGCGGACGAGCGAGGTGATCCCCATCATGGACGGGCGGATGACGCTCGGAACATGGCAGGGAATTTTCCTGTTCGAACACCGGCGCGATCCGCACCGGCGGGAGATCGCCGTGAGTGTCATCGGCGAATGAGTTGAACTTTCTGATCCAGCATGCACCATCCGCCTTCATTGATGACCGATCACTCCGAAATTCTCATCGACCTCGCGCTCGCCGAAGACATCGGCAGCGGCGATGTCACGGCCCGTTATTTCATCCCCCAAGAGCGGCAGGCCTGCGCGTTCGTGGCGGTGCGCAAGGACGGCGTGGTCTCCGGCGTCGAGGTGGCGGCGCGGGTTTTCTGCAAGGTGGATCCCGAGTTGGACGTGGAAATCCTCATCGCGGACGGCAGCCGGGTGGGAGCAGGTGCCTTGTTGATCCGGGTGAAGGGCTCCGCCCGTTCGATCCTAACAGCCGAGCGCACGGCACTCAATTTCCTCCAGCGCCTGAGCGGTGTGGCCACCCTTACCGCACACTACGTCGAGCTGGTGAAAGGCACCCGCACGCGGATTCTCGATACCCGCAAGACGACTCCCGGATACCGGCTGTTGGAAAAAAAGGCGGTGCTCGACGGCGGCGGCACCAACCACCGCCTCGGCCTCTACGACCGGGCGATGGTGAAGGACAACCACTTGGTGGCGGAAGGCGGCGCGGAAGCGATCCAAGCGGCCATTCTCCGACTGAAATCCGATCACCCGGACGTCGGGGTGGAGCTCGAAGCCGACACCCTCGACCAAGTCCGCTCGTTTCTCGAACTCGACGGCGTGGACTACATCCTGCTCGACAACATGCGCTTGGGGGAACTTCGCGAGGCCGTGGCCCTGCGCGGACCGGGCGGCAAGCCCCGGCTCGAAGCCAGCGGCGGCGTCACCCTGGAAACCCTCGCGGAGATCGCGGCAACCGGCGTCGATTTCATTTCCGTCGGCGCCCTCACCCACTCGGCTCCGGCGCTCGACATCGGTCTGGACTTCGAATCGATCTAACCCCCGATGAGCCGCGAGGACCTCAGCACCGCCGCCGCGGATTTCCCCGATCCGTTCCGCCTCCTGATCCGGGAGTCCGCGGAATCCACCAACGACGAAGTCCGCATCCTCGCCCAGGCGGGAGCACCCGAGGGGCTGGTCCTTCTCGCCGAACAACAAACCGCCGGTCGAGGCCGGCGCGGCGCGGCGTGGTTTTCCCCGACCGGCGAATCCCTCGCTTTTTCAATTCTCCTGCGCCCGCAAGAACCGAAATCACTCTGGCCACGGCTCGCCCTGGCCACCGGACTCGCCGTGGCCGAAGCCATCGGAACCTGCGGACTTGAAGCGGGGATCAAGTGGCCCAACGACGTGTGGATCGGCCAGCGCAAAGCGGCGGGCATCCTCGTCGAGGCGGGCGCGGACTTCGCGGTGATCGGCATCGGCCTGAACGTCAATACCAACGAATTCCCGCCGGAGGTGGCCGGAATCGCGACCTCCCTCCGCATGGAGGGCTCGCGGGTTTTCTCCCGTGCCGATGTGCTCGCGGCGATCCTCCGCAAGTTCGCCAACCGGCGACGGCAGATCGACGCGGACTTCGGCACCCTGATTTTCGCGGTCCGCCAGCGCTGTGTGTTGAGCGGCAACCGGGTTTCCCTGACCACGGCCTGCGGCCCGCGGACGGGGATCGTCGAGGGCATCTCCGACGGAGGCGAGTTGCTGCTGCGCACGGACGCCGGTCTCGAGCGACTGATCCAGGCGGATGAGGTGCGGCTGCTGCCGACTTGAAATCCCGGGTATCCTTTTGGAAATTCCAGCGCCAGAGTCCTTCCATGAAATCGAGTCGTATCCTGCTGCTGTGCTGCATTTTCATTCCCGCCTGCGCATCCCTGAAAAAGGAGAAATCCGACGGGGAAAAACCCAAACCGGCCGTGGAAGGCCCGAAACTGGTCGGTCGCATCGCCTCGGTTCCCGCCGACAAAAGATTCGTGCTGATCCAAAGCTACGGCAAGTGGGAGGTCGAATCCGGGCGGATTCTCACCACACGGGGACTCGACGAGCGCACCGCCAACCTTCGGACGACCGGCGAAACCCTGGGCGAATTCGCCGCTGCCGACCTCCAATCCGGCACCGTGGAAGTCGGAGACGCGGTCTATTTGCAGCATGTTCCCAAGCCGGCTCCACCTCCGGCTCCACCTCCGACTCCCCCTCAATCCCAGCAGCCATCAGAAGAACCGCCTGCCGAACCCGTTTCTGAAAATGTTCAAAAAAATAATTAACTTTTCTAGAATTCTTTGCTTCCAAAACCTCTTTCGGCTATGTATTTTCAAAAAGTCCCGCCTGAAAAACAGGCACAGTCATAAATATTTAGTTTTGGAGTTAATTACTATTCGGGAAACCGGCTAGCTTCTCCCTTGCAATGGCTGTGCCCCCTTACATATCCCGAAACATGAACACTACAACCAGCCATAATGAAAACAATGAACGCCTCGGGCGCTTCGGTGAAAGCCGACGCGGACCGTCTTGCTGACTTCGTCCTGTTTACCCAGCGGAGCTGCATCCTGAACCTGTCCACAGAACTCAACAAAGGGAACGTCTCATTCCCGCAGTTCTTCCTCCTAACCTACCTATCCAGCGAAGAATATCTCACGATGTCCGACATTGCGAAAAAGATGGGCCACTCGACGGCAGCCGCTACCGGCCTCGTCGACCGGTTGGAGAAACTGTCCTACGTTGACCGAGTGCATGCCGCTGAAGATCGCCGTAAAATCATGGTCCGCATTACCTCAAAGGGTACCGAACTCGTTTCGAAGATGCGCACGGAAATTGCCAACGATCTGGTCGGTATTCTAGCAGGCATGGATGAAGACCAGGCGGAAACCGTCGAGCACACCAAGCGCGCCATTCATGGCCGTGCGATCGCGTGACCGTTAGTTTTCTCCGCTGAAACATTCCAGCTTGGCGAATCCTCAGCGCCTCCGTTACCGTTCCCGGGTGACGGAGGCGTTCCCCTTTCTGGATATCCTGCATGAAGTCCCCGGCGTGCGCGCCGGATGGGTCGGGCGCGTGCCCGACCTGCCGATCACCGGCGACCGGGACGAGGCGATGAACCAACTCCGCCCCAATCACGAAAAGGCGGTCGAAAGTTTCGCCGGACCTAGCGCCTCTTGGTGGCGGGCCGAGCAGATCCATGGAACTACCGTGGCCGTAGTGCCCGGGAGCGCAACGATCCTGGCAGCCGACGGCATGCCCGTGGTTCCCGGCGTGGACGGCCTGATCACCGGCGAGCCGGGAGTCGTGCTCGCCATTTACATCGCGGATTGCGGCCCGATTTGGCTCGCCGACCGGAAAACCGGGGCGATCGGGCTGTTGCATTCCGGGAAGAAAGGCACCGATGGGAATATTTTCGAAAAAGCACTGGCACACATGGCCCAACAATTTGGCACCCGGCCTGAAGATGTCGTTTCCGCGCTGGGCCCGTGCATCCGGCCGCCCCATTACGAGGTGGATTTCGCCCGTGAAATCGGACTCCAGGCGAAGCGGGCAGGCGTCGGAAATTTCATCGATTGCGGACTGGATACCGCCTCCGACCTCGACCGCTTCTACAGTTACCGGCTCGAATCCGGTAAAACCGGCCGCATGATGGCCCTGATCACGCGAGACGCCATTCCATGAACTCATTCACCCTCAATGCCCCAGCCAAGCTAAACCTGTCCCTGCGCGTGCTCGGCAAGCGGGACGACGGCTTTCACGAAATCGACACCTTGATGGTGAAACTGCCGGGACTGGCGGATCAGCTGGATTTCCGGGAAGCGGCGGAATTCTCATTCGAGTGCGACGATCCCAGCGTGCCCTCGGACGAACGGAATCTGGTGGTGAAAGCGGTGAGAGCTTACGAATCCGCCGTCGGCCATGCCTGCAAATGCGGAATTTCACTCCAGAAACGAATCCCCCACGGTGCCGGGCTCGGTGGTGGAAGCAGTGACGCCGCCGCCGCGCTTTTGGGCGTCAACCGGTTGCATGATTTCAAGCTCGGTGTCGAGGCGCTGCACGGTCTGGCGGCCTCGCTGGGCTCGGATATTCCATTCTTCCTGACCACCGGAGCCGCCCGCTGCACCGGCCGGGGCGAGAAAATCGAGCCGGTCCCGCCGCCATCCGCGTTGCGGGTGCTGCTGTTGAAGCCGGTTTTCGAAGTTCCCACGCCCGACGCCTACCAGCGGTGGCAGGCCTCCCGCGAGATTCCCGGAATTTCCTATGGCCCGCAAATCATGGACGGACTCCCGCTCGTCAACGATCTGGAACGACCGGTTTTCGAAAAACACCGCTTTCTCGCCGAACTCAAACAATGGCTGCTCGAACGCCGGGAAATCTCCGCCGCCCTCATGAGCGGGTCCGGATCCACCGTCTTCGCCGTGTTGCGCGACGGAGCCGACGCCGCAGCAATCGCCCACTCCGCCCGGCTTGAGCTGGATCCCGGGCTCTGGTCGTGGTCCGGAATCACCGGTTGACCCGGCAGGCGGCGATTAACATACTCAAAACGGCATTTGGCGCTCGTCATGGATGCCCGCCGTAAAAGATAAAATCGTCCGTTTCGCCGGATTAACGGAACACGTTTGCCTGGGACGCATTCAAAATCGCGCTTTTTTGAAGAAACAGGCGGAAAAAGCGGGCGAAAATCCCCGTTGATTCCACGCGACTCCACCCCGACAGGTGCCGGAAACAAATCCCGATCCGAGCTCCGTTAAACTTCACGAAAATACGCTGGAAGTCCCATCGTTCATTTGGGACTTTCGTTTATTCGATTCAAGACCGGAATGCCGGTCGTTTTCCCCATGGTCCCTCCTTCCAGTCCACCCAGTTCCAAGGTTCCCATCCCTGAGTCGCTCCGGCTCCAGCTGGACGAGTTCCGGCGTCATCTGTGGCGGGTGAAAATCATGGAAGCCATCGCCGCCGGGGTGATCGGCCTGCTGGTCTCCTTTTTGCTCGTTTTCGGGCTCGACCGGATCTGGCAAACGCCGTCGTGGGTGCGCTTGGGCATCTTGGTTTCCGGAGTTTCCCTGTTCGCTGTTTTCGCCCCCTACTGGCTGCACCGCTGGGTATGGCACCAACGCCGGGAAACCCAACTCGCCCGCCTGATCGCCAAGCGATTCCCGGGCCTCGGCGACCGCTTGTTGGGCGTCATCGAACTCCAGGACCAAGCCGGGAACTCGGACACCCTCTCCCCGCGGCTGCGCGAAGCCGCGATGGAGGCCGTCGCGATCGAGACCGGAAAACGCAAGCTGGAAGACGCGCTTCCACCGCAGCGCCACCGCCGCTGGGCCTTGGCCGCGATTTTCCTGGCACTGATCTCCGCCGCCGGATTCGCGCTGGCACCCCGGGCCGGAGTCAATGCGCTCAAGCGCTGGCTCATGCCGCTTTCCGCCACCGAGCGCTACACCTTCACCCGCCTCGACAATCCACCCGTCCACCGCGCGGTGGCATTTGGCGAGGCCTTCGAAATCACCCTCACCCTGTCCAAGGATTCCGAGCAGCGCCCCGCCACCTCGTCCGGGCGATATGGCCTGCAACAGACGCTGCAAGCTCCGTTGCGGAAAGACAGTTATGTTTTCACGTTTCCCGGCCAACAGGACCCCGGCACCATCGTATTCCACGTAGGCGATCTCCGGCATGAGTGCCGCATCGAGCCCGTGCCGCGGCCCAGCATGGAAAGCGTGACGGCGGTGATCACCTCGCCCGCTTATCTCGGCAT
>JAIFNK010000316.1 GCA_020047775.1 Akkermansia sp.
GCCGCAAATTGGCGAACGGTAGGCAGCAGGATGGGAAGATCTCCGGCATCCTTCAACACATCCGCTGGAGCGGGAGCAGCAAGGGAATCACCTTGCTCAATTTTGAAGTCGAGATTGGGCAACGCGGGCGGCGGTGTGGAACCATCGTATTCAACGGCAAGGGAGAGCCAGAGGCGAAGCCGGGCAATTCCAACCGCAAAAGCGTCCTTATCCACGCCGTAGAGATTGCGCTCAATGATTTCGAGTTTCCTCGCATGGGCAGTGAGCCCGCAGAGCTTTTGATTGGATGCAAAGAGGCAGGCGCGGAGTTCCATTAGCTCATGAAGCATGCCGAGAAGATAGGCTCCCGAGCCGCAGGCAAGATCGCAGACTGTGACAATCCGCAGGGCGGAAAGGATCAACTCGGGATCTCGGAGATCGTCAGCTTTGTGATCGTGAACAAAAGCTTCCAACGCGCTGCGGTCTTCCTTGCTGCAACGGTTGGCAAGGTAGCCCACCAGCGCCTCGCGGCACATAAATGAAACGATTGGCTTGGGAGTGTAGAAAGAACCGCTCTCGTTGCGGCCGGTGACGAGTTCTTCGAAAACCTTGCCAAGCATTTCTGGATCGACGGCGACTTGAATGTCGAGGGGTGTGCTTTCAGCAACGGTGAAATTGTAGCGCACAAAGAGCCCGTGCTTTGAATCCTCATCGCCGGAAGCATCCAGAATGCTGGCAAAGGCGGAGTCGGGGATGCTGATGGAGTTGTTCTCGTCGTAGCCGTGCTCGGCTCTTTCAAAAAGGCCACCATTCAAATATGGCACCGAACCGAAGCGGGGATCATTGTGATCGGCTGGGCGGTCGGGCTGATTCAATCCCTCGAAGAATAGAGGAACGAGACGGTCTCGGTAAAAGTTGGCTTTGGCTCCGGTTGAGCGGGATTCCCAAAGTGCGGATAGATAGTCGACGCGCCGCCCGATAGTCAGCCAGCCTTTGCGCTCGATGAAGGCAAGAAACATCAATCGATTGAAAAGCCGCTGGGTGAACATTTGCAGCGGGTCCTTGTCCTTGTCATCTGGCGCTGGAGAAAAAGTAGGGTTGATGACGGCTTTCACCTCGTTGAAGATGCGGCGGTAGTCGCGAAAGAATTCTTTGAAGAGAGGCTCGACTCTGAACGCCTTGAGAAAGTCCTGAAGACCAGCATCCTTGCCCGTTTGTCCAAGGGTGAAGAGACGCTCGGTAGCCGTCCTGCACCGTTGGTTCCTCCCCAACTGGTAGGTGTAACGGCGTTTTTCGGTTTCTTTCCGCGAAAGCTGTCCATCCTCGGACAACTCGCTGCTCTTGGCCACAAATGAGAAGCGGTAGTCGCCATCGCCGCTGCCATCGCCGAGGAAAAACGCGATGACGGCATGAGCTTTGTCTTGATCGATGAAGTTTGAAACGGCGTTTCGCAGACCGACTCGATTCATTTCCAGATCCACCTGACCGGTCACTTCCACTTCAAGGACTGCAACACTTTTGCCGTCGGCAAGGTCGATGGTCGCGATTTGCCGGGCGGATTTCACCTCTTTCGCACTCGTCTCAAGCTGGTATGGCTTTAAGAGACGGGTTTGAGGGAGCAGAACCATCAGCAGTTCATGCCACCTTTCCCGTAGGTAGGGCAGTTGCAGGGAACTTTGAATCTGTTTGGGGCTCATGATTAAATGTTAGTCCTCACCTCTGGTTTCCCGCATCATTTCGTCGGTGGTGAATTTGCCTTTGGCGATGCCGACACTTTCCTTGATCCACGCTTTGAAGTCAGCGTCTGAGTCTCCAAGAAAGGATTCCGAGAGGATGATCTTGGGTAGGGCGGCAGTGTTGACCGGTTCGCTGGGGTGAGGGTTCGATGCACTCTGATGGGATGCCTCCTGTTCCAGCGGGTAGGTGCGAAGCAGGTTCATAAGTTTGTCCGCGAGCACGGAGGGCGAGACTTTGACTTGCTTGACGGATTTCTGGAGCTTGTTGATGTCCTTCTGGAGCTGCTGGAACTTCGCCTTGCGGACGGCGAGTTTGGCGGAGCGGATGAGGTCTTTTTCGGAGTCAGCGAGGAGGTTGAGCTTGAGGAAGGCATCGAGGAATTCGAGGGCTCGGCGTTCGTTGGGGCCGGGGTTGTTGTCGAGCGCCTTGTCGGCGAAGGCGGCTTCGGCGGCGCGGTCGCGGAAGCACTGGAGGGCATCGCGGATGTCTTCGTGATGGTGGTCCGGCAGTGGCAGTGAAGACTCGGCGGGATCGGGAGCGCGGAATTCGCGCGCGGCCTCGACGATGGAGATTTCCTCGACGCGGAGTGCAGGAGTTTCGCCGCTGATGCCTGCTTCGGGGTGGGCGGTTTTGCCGATGCGGAAAAATCCATCGCGGCGGGAATCACGGATGAAGGCGACGCTGCTGCCGCTGCGGCTGGCATCGCCGCGGCCAACGCGGGCACGCAGCGGAAGTTGTTTCACGCGGCGGAATTCCTCGGGGTTTTCATCGCGGAATTTCCGGAGTTCCATGAGCAGGCTGAGGCGTTCGTCGCGCTCGGCTTCTTCCGGGGATTTGTCGAAGAGGCCGAAGGTGTCCACCTCCTCGTCGGGCGAGTAAATCTGGCTGTCTTCGCCGAGGGCGCTGTGGAAGGCCTGGAGCTTGAGGATGGCCTTTTTCCGCAGCTCGATGTCGTCATCGACGCGGGAGGTCGGATAGAAATTGTAGATGTAGATGCAGGTGGCCTGGGTGCCGATGCGGTTGACGCGGCCGATGCGCTGCATGAGACGGGTGGAGTTCCACGGCGTGTCGTAGTTCACAATCACGTTCGCCCGGTGGAGGTTCACGCCTTCCGCGAGGACTTCGGTGGAGACGATGATGTCGTATTCGTGGGCCTGCTCCTTGAGCGGGTGGTTGGCGTCGAAGTTGGCGCGGACCAGCGGCATGACTTTGGAGCGGTTCGCGGCGTCCACGGTGAGGATGTTCCGCCCGATGCCGGCGGCGTTAAGCTTTTCGGTGAGATAGGTGGTGGTTTCCTTGGACTCGGAGAAGACGACGAGCTTGCCGTCGCGGTTTTCGTCGCGGTTGAAGAGGTCGGCCTTGAGGTAGCGGAGGAAGGTGTCGAACTTGGGATCCTCCTTCACGGCCTCCCAGCGGATGCAGAGGTCTTCGAGGATGGCGAGGTCGCCTAGCAGGCCGGTGAGGAAACCTTGTTCGAAGTCGTCCGGCGTGCAGATGGAAATGGTGGGATCGGTGGGGCCGCACTCCTCGATTTTCGCGATGAGTTCGTTTTCCCGATCATCCAGT
The DNA here is from genome assembly GCA_020047775.1 of Akkermansia sp. GTDB lineage: Bacteria > Verrucomicrobiota > Verrucomicrobiia > Verrucomicrobiales > Akkermansiaceae > Luteolibacter. The sequence goes on from JAIFNK010000316.1 coordinate 3,283, forward strand.
AGATACTCGGTGACCTTGAGATTGGGCGCGATGTAGATGGCACCTTTTTCAAACATGGTCGCCATGACGCGGGTGGCATCGCGGAAGCGCCGGAGGGATTGGCGGAAGGCGTGGAAGCTGCTGTCGAGGCGTTTCACTAACAGCACGCGCATGATGGTGGCGAGCTGGAGGGAAATCAGGTCCGCGTTGGCGTAGTTCGCCTTGATTTCCGGCTTAAGGAACTGAATGGCCCGGTAGCGGTTGTAGGTGAAGCCGCCGCTGCCGGACGCGGCGAGCGTGGACATGGTGCGGTCGTAGAGCGTCTCGATCTCCGGTGGTAGCGGATAGAAAATCCGACGCGGCGGGGCGACTTCCGGGAAGAGGATGTTCTGGGCGTCGAGGTCGGTTTTGTATTCGGGATTCTCGATCAGGTCGCGGCGTGTGCGGCGCACGATGATTTCCGACATGACCTTTTCACGGATCAATTCGTAAACCGCCTTTACATCACGGCGGGCGGTTTCCGGGTCCGGTGCGTTTTTCGCCCGCTGGAATTCCTTTTCGCGGGCGGCGAAGAAGCGTTGGAGATTGTGGACGTTGAGGGTGGAGTCCTTGAGATCTTGGAAGAGGGCGATGAGGTTGCGGAGGTCGGCCGGGCGGTTGTTGAGCGGCGTGGCGGAAATGAGGATGACTTTTTTCCGCAGGGGTTTGCCGTCGTCGCCGAACCTGCGAGTGTCGGTCTTGCAAATGCGCTGGAGCAGATCGAACGCGCCGGACGAGTCGTTCCGGAACCGGTGGGCCTCGTCCACGATGATGAGGTCGTAGCGCTCGGCATTGCGGACCTTGTGCAAACTGCCGTTGGTGATGATGCGGACGTTGTCGAGGTGGAATTGGTCGCGGGCGGCCTCCCAGTTTTCGAGCAAGGCGGGCGGGACGACGATGAGCGTGTGCGAGCGGTGGTCGGGGAAGCCATTGTGGAAGAAGAATTTCCGGGCAATCAGGGTGGCGATGATCGTTTTTCCAAGACCGACGACATCGGCGAGGAAAAAGCCATTATGCTTTTGCAGCAGGCGGACGCCCTGGGTGACGGCATCGACCTGATAGCTGAGGCGTTTGAAGCCCTTTGGGAGGTCCTCGGTGGCGTTGGGATCGTAGTCGATGGCCCGGCCGAAGTATTCGATGAGGAGCTTGAAATAGAGCTGATAGGGTGAGATTTCCGTGCCGAGGTAGGTCTTGGCGGCGACCTCCTTGATGTCCTTCGGCAGGACATCGACGGATTCCTTCCAGAGCGATTCGAATTCCGCGGTGGCGAATTTCACATCATCGTAGTCGTGAAGGAGGACGTTGAATTCGTAGTTCGACTCGGGCCCGCGAGTGCCGAGACCTGCTTCCGTGAGATTCGTCGAGCCAGTGATGACGGCACCGGGCCGGTGCTCGTTGAACCCGTCAGGGCGGAAAATGTAAATCTTGGCGTGGAGATTCTTCGTCGGATGAGCGCGGACTTGGATGCGCTTGGTCGAGACGTCTTCGATAAACTGGATGATGCCTTTTTCGACTTGGGACGAGTATTCGGCTTCCTCGATGTCTTTGAGGAGGCTGGCTTTGATTTGGGAGAGGGTTTCGCCCTCAGCTCCGTGAAAGAGTAGGCCGCGTTTTTGATAATCGGCGATCAGTGAATCGACGTTGATGCCGACGAGAATCCGGATTTCAGGGACATTTTCCAAAAGTGGCCGAACCGCGAACCAACCGGACGAGCGGAGATAGCCAACCAGAGCATCGAAAGCCGCAAGATCCTTGTTCGAGGCGAAAACGCCTTCAAATTTCGCGAAAAGCGTTTGTGCGCCGTGATTGGTGAAAAAGCGGGTGGACATCGAATTCGTAGGTCGCGCTGGATGAGCCGAACGTTAGCCATCGAGTTCCCAGGGTGGAAGAACGAATTGAAGGCCATGGCCAAGCTCGGCAAGGCCGCCGAGATCACCCGCTTCAAGGGGCTCGGGGAAATCTCGCCCGACGAGTTCAGCTTCATGATCGGCCCCGACATGCGCCTCGACCACGTCGAGTATGAGGAAGGCAAAGGCGTGAAGGAACTGCTAGCATTCTACATGGGCAAGAACACCCCGGACCGCCAGGATTTCATCATCGAAAACCTGCGGGAAGACGTGGACAAACAGATCGAAGTGGCGGTGGCGTGATTCAAGGAGGCACCGATGCGGTGCAACGAAAAAACCCCGCCCGGACGAACCGGACGGGGTCTTGAGTGTTAGTGAGGCGCGCTCAGGCGATCACTGGGGAAGGATGACACGATAGAACTCCTTGCCCCCGGTCTTCGGGAAGCTCGCTTCGAGATCCGCAGCGGCGGGTTCCCAGCCACCGAGTGTGGTGGATTTTTGAAGCGGCAGGGTCAGCGTGACGTTCGCGCCGCCCGCCTGGATCAGCAGGTTCCCGGTGCCGCGCAGATCCTGGATGGAGCTGGCGGTGTAGAGGCTGAAGGCCGAGGGGGTCGAGGTCACGTCGGTTTGTCCGGCAGTGCGCGTCGCACCCACGGCCGAAGCGAGGTCCGGCTGGGTGAGCATCAGGCTCGGGCTGCGGCCGATGGCGAGCATGCCGGGCGAGAACGCGTTGAGCGTGAAGACTTCACCCGCGGTGTAAGGCAGGACCGTGTCGCTGCGGACGGCTGTGCGCTGGATGCGGAGGTCCAGTGCGGCGGCGGTGTCCGCGGTGTTGTAGGCGGTGCCGGCCGTCGGGTGCTTCGAGCTGAAGTAACCGGCGAGCGTTGCTTGTTCACCCACGGCGTTGGCCGGGAGTTGCGGGGCGACGGTGAAGTCAGTGCCTTCGTCAAGCGCGGGTCCGAGCGTGTTGTCCGCTAGAATATAACGGAAGTTTTCGCCGTTGGCCTTCACTGGATAGCCGTCGCCGTTGTTGGCGAGGAAATTCAGGGTCACCACTTTGATCGTGGCCGGCGCGTTCGAAACCACGGCTCCGTTTTGACAGATCGCGGCGGAGGGCAGGCCGTCCTCGCCGATGAGCGAGATGGTGAGCACGCGGCTGTTGGCAGGAAGCGACGAGTCCCAGGCGAAGGCGACTCCGCCGACCTGCGGGAAGCGGCCTTGGTTCGGCCACAACGCGACGCCGTGTTCGAGCAGAGTCTTCAATCCGGCGGGTGTGGTGTCGAAGGCGATGAGCTTGTTGTTGAAGCGCAGGGCGTTTTCAATATCGAGCTGGGAGACTCCGCCAAGAGGCTTGCCGACGGCCGGATTGGCTGGCGGCGGGAGTTTCACGGCACTGCCACCGGCACTGGAAACCGCGCCGATCTGGGCGCGGATGCCACCGCCGTTCTTGAAGGAAACGATCGGGGCGGTGCCGCCGACGATCGCACGGAGGGCGTTCGAATTCGCATCCGCGGTGATGTCGCCGAGGTTGGTTTCCTCGCTGCGGACGAACGAGCGCTCGCCTTCCAGATAGACGTTGGTGATGCCGTAAACGGTGCCGTCCTTGAGGCTGATGACGCCTTGCACGGCATCGGTGATGGCCTTGACCTTGGCGCCCTTGGTGCCTGCGGCGAATGCCGTGGTGGGCAGGTTGGCTTCGGACACGCCCCATGCGGCGGCGACGTTGGCGGCGGTGGAGGCGTAGGCTCCGTTTTCAGCAACGCGGGCTGTGAGTTCCGGCGTGATGATCTGGCCGAAGGCATCGAAGTCCACGACGAGACGACCCAGGTAGGTGAACTCGTTGTCGGTGTTGACGATGAGCGTCGGCTTGCCGTCGGTGCCCGCAGTGACGAGCGGATAGGTGTTCGCGAAATCGGCACCATGTCCGGCGAAGGCGACTGCGACGTCGTCCGCATCGCCGAGGCGGGTGTTCGATCCGGCGGCGAGGATGATGTCCACACCGCTGAGTTTGGTCGCGAGCAGTTGCTCGTTGGCGATCTGCTGGAGGTGGGCCATCAGCACGATTTTATTCACGCCTTCCGCGGCGAGCTCGTTGATGTAGGGCTGGATCTGCGAGGCGAGCAGGTCCATGTCGTCCATTTCGCCGTTCGGTCCCGCGCCGGTGGGGAAGCCTTTGATTTCGGTTCCGCTGGGCGAGGAGATGGTCTCGATGAGTTGGGTGGTCACGCCGACAAGGCCGATTTTCTGGCCGCCCTTGGTGATGACGGCGGTGGGGACGAGCTTGTTTTTGTTCACCGAAGATTCGGGAACCAGGCTGGTGGTTCCGTTGAGCGGGACATCGACGAAGCGGCCGTTAGCGGCGCTGTCCGCGGAGTAGTCGAGGTTCAGCGAGATAAGCGGGAACTGCGCTCCGATCCAAGCAGCGTCCGGGCGGATGGCGTCGGTGAAGACTGCGGTGCCGAGATCCCACTCGTGGTTGCCGATGGCGGATGCTTCCACGCCGATTTCGTTGTGAATGGCGATGTCCGGGCGGGCGAAGGCGGTCTTGCCGACGGACGGGACGGCGTTCAGCGCCGGGTCCGTTCCCGCGTTGAGGAAGGGGCTCGGGATGAAGTTGTCACCACCGGCGAGGATCAGCGTGTTCGGATAGGTGCCGTCGAAGGCATCTACCAGGGCGGCGAGATTCGGCGCGGTCTGCGAGGCGAGCAGGCCGGCCTCGGCATCGGCGAGGTGGAGGAGCTGCATCGTGTAGGGAGCCACCGAGTAGAAGGTGAGCGTGTTGCTCGTTTCATTGGTGACGGCGATCATCGGCTGGCCGTTCGGGGAGTCGGCTTTGGAGATGAAGGTGATGCCTTCCGGGTTCGCGTCGGTGGCGTTGGCTGCCAGTCCGGCGTAGGTGGGCGCGGCGGGATTGGTCACATCGAAGGCCGCGACACTGCGGGCGCGCTCGAGGGCGACGAAGGCATAGGTGCGGCCGTCGATTTCGCCGATGGTCACGCCTTCGGGTTCGATGCTTTTTGCATCGCTGCGGCCGTCGTCGAAGAAGGG
>JAIFNK010000120.1 GCA_020047775.1 Akkermansia sp.
TCCCTCTTCTTCAGCACCGGCGACCGCGGAAGAGGCGACAATAAGGTCGCCACTCCTTAAGTTCCGCGTCACCAAGATGAAGTTCGGCAAGACCAAGGACGCCAGCGGCAAGAGCGTGAATGACAAGAGCACCGTCACTTACAACGAATACATCACCCTGAAAAACATCCCGCTCGCCGCCTACGACTACATCGTCAACGGCAAGCCCGCCCTGGAATGGGTCATGGAGCGCCAGTCCGTCACCACCGACAAGGACAGCGGCATCACCAACGACGCCAACCTCTGGGCCACCGAAACCATGGGCAACCCCAAGTACCCGCTGGAACTCTTCCTGCGGGTGGTCACCGTGGGACTGGAGACGATGAAGGTGGTGAATGGGTTGCCGAAGCTGGACATTTAAGCATGTTAGAAATCAACCACAGATGACACAGATGACACAGATGAGCACAGATGAAGAGGAGCAGAATCCAAATCTTAAACCATCTGTGGTCTCTGTTAAATCTGTTGTTTGAATCTTTCTCCAGTCCCACGGGATTCAATCAGAAGTCTAACCACAGATGGCACGGATTTACACAGATAAAGAGGAGGAAATTCCGGATCCAACCATCATCATCGCCGGGCCGAATAAACGGGGTCATTGCTCACGGATTCACGGATTCACCATTGTGCGTTCTTTGATATGGGGGGGAGTGAGGCATTTCCGGCAGCAAGAAATGTGCTGTCGTGCTGAGGCTTTGTGGAATCGGCATGTCACGTGTGCCGCCCTCTCAGGGCTGTATGAGCTTTTTGCATCATCACCCCGGGCTGTGCCCGGGGCTATCGTCTTTCGCCCCGCTGGGGCTGGAGTGGTGCGAGCCATTAACCTAAACAAGAAAATAGAACCACGGATGGACGCGGATGTCGTGATGATGGTTTTCATGGTGATGGTTCGGTAGAGAGCGATGCTTGGAGTGTGCCTTTCCTGAGCTGGCGTTCGTGCAGCCAGAGGAAAATCACCGGGGTGACGATGAGGATGTGAATCAGGCTGGAGATCATCCCGCCGATGACGGGAGTCGCCAGCGGCTTCATGATCTCCGCGCCCTGGCGGCTGCTCCACATGATGGGCAGCAGGCTGGCGACGGTGGTGGCCACGGTCATGACCTTCGGGCGCAGGCGGAGTTTGGCGCCGTCTTTGACCGCCTGGACGAGGTCGGCCTGGGTGAAGGCCGCACCGAGTTTCGCCATGCTGGTTTTCACGGTTTCCTCTAGATAGACGACCATCACCACGCCCGTCTGCACGGCGGTGCCGAACAGCGCGATGTAGCCGACCCAGACGGCGCCGTTGAAGTTGTAGCCGAGGAATTTCTGCAACAACACCCCGCCGCTGAGTGCAAAGGGTACGGCGAGCATGACGTGCGCGGCTTCCGTGCCGCTGTGGAATACCATGAAAAGCAGCACGAAGATCACCATCATCACGAGCGGGAAGATCAGCCACATGGTCTTGGTGAAACGGCGTTGGTTTTCGTATTCGCCGGTCATCTTGTAGGTCATGCCCTCCCAGTTCACGGTCTTGAGCTTCTGTTCGATCTCCTCGACGAAGCCGCCGAGGTCGCGGTCTTGGACGTTCGCTTGTAAGTAGCTGCGCAGCTTGCCGTTTTCCGAGGCGATTTCATTCGCGCCGATGCTGCGGGTGATCTTTGCGACCATGCCGAGCGGGATGTAGGGAACGGTCGAGGCATCGCCACCTCCCGCCGGGGCGGCTGCGGGTGCGGCGGCTCCTCCCATGCCGCCACCCATTCCGCCGCCACCTTGCGGGGCGGCTGCCGCGCCCATGCCGGGCTTGGCGGCGATGAGAATGCGGCTGAGTTTTTCGATGTCGTCGCGCTCGCCACGCTCGACGCGGATTTGGATGGGGAAACGTTGGCGGCCTTCGATGGTGGTGCTGACGTTCTTGCCGCCGATGGAAATTTCCACCGCGTCCAGCACATCCTTCGCGCTCAGGCCGTAGCGCGCCATGGCGACGCGATCGACCTCGATGTTCAGATAGGGCTTCCCCTGAACGCGTGACGGGGAGACCCCTGCCGCGCCGGGAACTTCGTTGATGAGCTTTTCGATCTCAAACGCCTTGCGTTGGATGGCGTCGAGATTGTCTCCATAGATCTTCACCCCGACCTGCGCACGGATGCCGGTGTAGAGCATGAGGATGCGGTTTTCGATGGGCTGGAGGAACGCGGGCACATAGCCGGGGACTTCCTTCATTTTCTCGGTGAGCTCGGCCTTGAGCTTGTCCATCGTCATGCCTTCGCGCCACGCCGGGTTGCGTTTCACCCGGAACTTGCCGTTAGGGATGTATTCCGGTTTGAGCATGATGGTGGTTTCCAACATCTCGGTGGGCGCTGGATCGGTGGCGGTTTCAAAGCGGCCGAGCTTGCCGGCCACGGTTTCCACTTCGGGCGTGGCGGCGATGATCTGGTCCTGCCAGGACATCACGCGCTGGATTTCCTTGAAGCCGGTTTTCGGCATCAGCACCGGCATGTGCAAAAGGCTGCCCTCGTTGAGCGGCGGCATGAACTCCTTGCCGAAGCCCGCGAACATCTCCGCGGTGCGCTCGAATCCGGCGTCGGCGAGTTGTTTGGTGGTGGCGCGTGGCAGGCCGAAGGCGAGCAGCATGCAGAAGGCTAACAAAAGCACCGCCGCGCCGACGACGGTCTTGCGGTGGGTCAGCGCCCATGAAAGCGCCGGATCGTAAATGCGCATGAGGAAGCTCATCACGATGTTCCGGTCCTCCTCATGATACGGACCGCGCACGAGGAACGAGCAAAGCACGGGCACCAGCGTCACGCCCAGCACCGTGGCTCCGAGCATCGCGAAGGTCTTGGTGAAGGCCAGCGGGTGGAACAATTTTCCCTCCTGGCCGGTGAGCGCGAAGACCGGCAGGAAGGCGAGCAGGATGATGCCCATCGCGAAAAAGATCGGGCGACCGACTTGTTGGGATGCGTTGAGCGTGGTCTGCCACCGCTCGATGGCGGTGAGCGGGCGGCCTTTTTCCTTCTCCTCGGTCTCGCAGTGGCGGATGACGTTTTCCGTCACCACGATCGCCGCGTCCACCAGCACGCCGATGGCGATGGCGATGCCTGTTAGCGACATGATGTTGCTGGTGATGCCGAATTCCTTCATCAGCAGGAAGGATACGAGGATCGAAATCGGCAGCGGCAGCGTGACGATGAGGATGCTGCGGAAGTGCCACAGGAAAATGATGTGGGCGAGGGTGACGAGGATGATTTCCTCGACGAGCGCGTGTTTGAGCGTGTCGATGGTGCGGTCGATCAACTCGCTGCGATCATAGAACGGTCGGATGGTGACGCCCGGCGGCAGGCTGGCGGCGATCTCGTCAATCTTCAGTTTCACCCGTTCGATGACGGCTTTCGCATTTTCACTGGTGCGCATGACGACGGTGCCGCCGACGGCTTCGCGACCGTTCAAGTCGAGCGCGCCGCGGCGGTAATCGCCGCCGATCTGGATCGTGGCGATGTCCTTCAGATAGATCGGCGTCCCTTCCACCGCCTTGACGGTGACGAGTTCGAGATCCTCGGGTCCGGTGACGAGGCCGATGCCGCGAAGCACGAACTCCGCGCCGTTTTCCTCGACGGTTTTACCGCCGACGTTGAGGTTGGCGTTCTGCACGGCGGTGAGCACTTCCATCATCGTGATGTTGGCGGCGCGCATCTTGGTGGAGGAAAGTTCCACCTGATACTGCTTAACAAACCCGCCGATGCTGGCGACTTCCGCGACGCCTTGCACGCTGGCGAGATCATATCTGATTTTCCAATCCTGAAGCGAGCGGAGTTGCGCGAGGTCATAGCCGCCTTCCGGGGATTTCGCGGGATCGACATGCAGGTAATATTGATAGACCCAGCCGAGACCGGAGGCGTCGGGTCCTAACTGCGGCGTCACGCCCTCCGGCATCTGGCCCTGGAGGAAATTCAGCCGCTCCAGGACGCGGGCGCGGGCGAAGTAGGTATCGACCTTGTCCTCGAAGATGATGGTGGCGAGTGAGAAGCCGAACATGGAAGTGGCGCGCACTTCCTTCACCCCCGCGAGTCCTTGCAGACCGGTGGAGAGCGGGAAGGTCACCTGGTCTTCGACTTCCTGCGGGCTGCGGCCCATCCAGTCGGCATAAACCAGCACTTGGTTTTCCGTGAGATCCGGGATGGCGTCTACCGGGGTGAGGTAAACGGCGCGGACGCCAAGCGCGACTAACAACAGTGAGGCGCAGAGCACGAGGAACCGGTTTTTCAGGCTCCATTCGATGATTTTCTCGATCATGGGGTTGGGAAATGGGAGGTTGAATTTTTTGTGGCGCAATGGCAGTGTCTTCCTGTGACAACGATTGCATTGGAACTGGAGCGGACTTTGGAGCGTCTGGCGCCTGAGAAGGCCCGGGTGCTGGAGTCGCGCGTCCGCGAGGCGATTTCCGAGGTGGAGAAGGAAAAAGAACCGCCGACCTTGGAGGAGATTAAACGCAGGCGACCGGACTTAGCACATTTAATCGGGGCCTGGGCGGACGAGGATCCCGATGAGCCTGAAGAACTTCCAATGCCACCGGCAAAAATCTGGTGATGCGTTATCTGTTGGATACGAATGTCTGGATCAAGATTCTCAAAGGCAAGAATCTCCTCCTTATTGATCGGTTCGCGGAGATGGATCATTCGGAGTTGGCAGTCTGTTCCATCGTGCGTGCTGAACTGATGCATGGAGCTGAGAAATACAGCAACGTTCCCCGCAGACGATTGGATGTCACGGAGTTGCTTGCTAAAGTGACTTCGATTCCCTTCGACGATCCATGTGCGGACACTTACGGGTCGATCCGAAACAGCCTTGAAAATAGCGCGTGTATCATCGGGCCATATGATTTGCAAATCGCCGCGGTTGCATTGGTACATGATCTGACGCTTGTGACGGGTAACGTGAATGAGTTCAAAAGGGTTCATGGCTTGCGGGTTGAGGATTGGTCTCTACCGGTGGATTGAGATTCATGGTTTGATCTCCTTTCCGCATTCGAGCATTTCACTTCCGAAGAACGGGTTGCCCATGCTACGCACGCCGGTCTGGATCCAGCGGGCCTTCTTGGGCGCTCCGGGGATCGCTTCATCGACCATCGAACACTCGTAGATTTGAAACTCCGGAGTCTGCCCGGCCTTGCGCAACGGTTCGAGCGCGGCGGTGGCGGCGACGGAGAATTTGTGGAAGGCGATGCGCGCGGCTTTCAGATCCTCGAAGCCGTGGAAGTGGCGGGACTTGTCGAGGTCATCGAGTTTCTCCACGTTCGGGCGCAGGAGTTTGACCATCGCGCCGGTGATGTTCATCGCGGGCTCGCTGGCGGTGTTGAATTTCGCCAGATCATCGGCGGCGAGAGCGGCAGACATGGCGTCGGCGACCTTGAGGAAATCCGCGATGGATTTCTTTTGCTCGTCGTTGAGCGCCGCTAGGGGCGCCGCCACGGTCATGGTTTCCGGCGGAGTCATGAACGCGCGGTTCATTTCCGCCTGGCCGTCGATCAGTAGGTTGCCGTTGGTGACGACGGCGTCGCCCTCCTTGATTCCTGATAGGACTTCGATGAGCGTGTCGCCGCGGCGGCCGGTCTTGATGACGGTGTGCTCGTAGGCACCGCCGTCCTGGTCGATGTAAACCACGGCATCGGCCCCGGTTTCGATGACGGCGGAGCGGGGGACGGTAAGCACGGCGGGCGCTTCGAGCTCGATCTTGCCGTCGGCGTAGAGGCGGTGAAGCAGTTCGCGGCGGCCGTTGACGAGCGGGTTGTCCAGCTCGACGCGCACTTTGGTGGAGCGGGTGGCTTCGTCGAAGTTGGGGTCGATGAAGGTGATTTTCCCGACGAATTCCTTGTTGGGAATCGAGGGCGTGGTGATGGTCACGGGAAGGCCGGGTTTGATCCACGGCATGTCCTGCTCGTAGGCGCGGAACATGAACCACATGGTGGAGAAATCGGCGAGCTCGAAGAGTTGCTGGCCGGTGGCGGCGTATTGGCCTTCGTAGATCGACTGGGCGACGACGGTGCCGCTGATGGGTGATAGAATCTGTGAGGTGAGCGAGTCGGCGGGCTTTTGATCGAGTGTGTCGATCTGCGTCTGGGTGAGTCCCATCTGGCGGAGCCGGAGTGCGGTGTTCTTCTTGAGCTCGCCGCCGAGCTGGCGGTATTCGCGCTCGGCCTGGAGCAGCGAGGGGCTGTAGAATTCCGCGAGCGGCTGGCCTTCGGTGACTTCGGCGCCGATGTAGTTCACATGTAGTTTGTCGATGCGGCCGTCCACGTAGGCGGAGAGCACGCGGTGGCGCATGGCGTTGTCGTCGATGGTGCCGGACACGCTGAGGGTGCGGACGAGCGGGCGGGTTTTCGCCTCGGCGGTCTGGACGTGCAGCACCTGGATCTGGTTCTGGGTGAGGGCGACCACGTTGCCGCCGCCGGATTCGTCGAAGCCTTTTTCCCCCTCGTAAACGGGGGTGAGCTCCATGCCGCAGATGGTGCAGCGGCCGGGCTTGTCGCTCTTGATCCACGGGTGCATGGCACTCTGATAGAAGGCGGGTTTGCGCTCGCCGGTCGAGGTGGTGGTTCCTGTCTGGGGTGCGGTTTTTTGCAGGGTGAACCAGGTGGCTCCCGCAGCTAACAAGGCGGTGATGAGGATGGTGAGGAATGTTTTCATGGTTTCAGTGGTTAGGGACCAGGGTTTGGAGTTCTTCGAGCGCCGCGAGTTGCATGGCGATCATGCGGCGTTGTTCGAGGCGGATGGAAAAAAGCGTGCGGGCGGAGTCGAGCAGGTCGGTTAGCGGGGCTTTGGAGCTGATCCAGGCGGCTTCGATGGATTTGGAGGCGGTCTGGGCCTTGTCATGGATTTCGCCTGAATAGGCGCGGGCCTGGGCGGCGGCGTTGGCGGCTTCCGTGACCGCAGTGAGCACCATGGAGGCGATTTCCCGGCGCATGGTTTCCACGTCCTGGGAGGCGGAGAGTTCGCGGCTTTTCGCGGCGTTGATCTTCGCCTGATAGGAAGGATCGTTGAACCATGGAAGGCTCATCTTCACGCCAACGGTGGTGGTCTTGATGTCGCCGGTGCCGGAGTAGAGCTGGGTATCGACGCCGACGGCGAATTCCGGCAGGCGTTCGCGGTCGGCCATGCGGGTTTCCGCGTTGGCGGCACCGGCCATTTCCTTCATGGCGCGGACCCTTGGATTCGCATGTGGAATGCGGGCGATTTCGGCCTGGGCCAGTGGCACAGGCGGTGGCGTGGCGGGAAGTTTAAGCGCGGGCCACGGAGAATCGAGCGGGCGGCCGAGTGTCAGGTTGAGCTTCTGGGTGAAGCCGTCGCGGGTTCGACGGGCGGCGTCCAGCATTTGCTTTTCCTTGGCCAGTTCGGTTTCCATGCGGAGCGCGTCGCTGCTGTTTCCCATGGGATTGGCGGCCATCTGGCGGGCGTTTTCGACGATGGCGGCGAGCCAGTCGATTTGCGCTTGCTGGAGCCGGATCGATTCGTCGGCGAGCGCGACCTCGATGGCGGATCGTGTGCCTTCCGCGCCAGCCGCGAGGAAGGCGGTTAGGGAGTTTTGCAGTTCCGCGCGGCCCATCGCTTCGGCCTTGCGGCGTTGTGCATCGAACATGCCGGGTTTCGGCAGGGCTTGTTCGATGCCAAACATGATGTCGCCGTCGTCGGTGCGCATCATTTCAGAAGCGCCCATGAAGCCGAAGCCGACCATGGGATCGTTCCACAGGCGGACCGACCGCGTGTCCTGGGCCGCGGCGGTGGCTTTGTGTTTTCCCGAGACCGCGGAAGGGTGATTGCGGGCGGCCTCGGTCCTTAGGGCGGAGAGGAAGTTTTCGTCAACAAGTCTGGTTTCCTGCGCTTGCAGCAGGGTTCCGGCCACGAAAAGGCCGGTAAAAATGGATACAATTGATTTCATAATTCATGTGAGTCATTGGATGGAATTTCCAAGCGCCCGGAGGTCAGCCGCGAAAGCGTGCGGCGGAGATGGATGGGCGCAATACGCCTGTAAGGGCGCGGACTCAGATGACAAACCGGCAGAAGGCCACGGACAGCGGCACTCCTGAAAAACCACTCCGGCAGGGTGCCGGGGAAGCCAAAACCAACTTGTTTTCAGCGGGTG
>JAIFNK010000001.1 GCA_020047775.1 Akkermansia sp.
CTTTCGGCATCTTCACCGGCGTCGGCTTGACCGGTTCCTCTTCACCGGATTCCAGTCGGGCGAGGATCTGCTGTGCGCGGGTGGTGTCGCCGTTGAGGAGTTGATAGGTGAGATTGGAGAGGAACAGGCGCTCGTCGGAATGGATCGAGCCATCGGCCAACACCACGCCGGCGGCGACGCGGAAGAGTTGTTCTCCCCACGCCGCGTGTTGTTTGCCGAATTTCAGCGCGGATAGATCGTAGCCCGGTTGGGCGAGCACGCGGGCTTCCAACAGTCGCTCGTGCGCGGCGGACCATTCGATTTTCCGCGCCACGGCGGCGGCGAATTCCTTTTCCGCGTGGTTCGTCTCGCCGTCGATGCGGGCGGTGAGGAAAAGCACGAGTTTGAGTTCGTAGTCGAGCTCCAGGGCTTCGCAGCCGTGTTCGGCGGCTAGAGATTTCTTGAGCGCGGGGACACCGGCGCAGGATTGATCGGCGAGGCTGTCTATCATTTGGACTTGGAGGATGAAGAGCAGGCAGGAATGCCTACATCACTTCTGCGGGGACGGCGTGAGGTCCGCGCTCGAACGAGGTCCGGTGCACGGTCTCCGCGCGGAGGGAGGCGATGATGAGTTCCATCACCGCTTCCGCCACTTCCGGGCGGCCGCAGGTGAAGACATCCACCGCCGCGTAGCCGTGTTCGGGCCAGGTGTGGACGGTGACGTGGCTTTCCGCGATGACGACCACACCGCTAACACCCTGCGGCGAGAAGTGGTGGAAATGCGACGAGACCAGGGTGGCCCCGCCTTCTTCGGCGCAGCGGCGGAAGCATTTTTCCAAGCCGGCGGGGTCGTTCAGGACCTCAGCCGGGCAACCGGTCAGTTCGGCGAGGACGTGCCTCCCCGCTGGCGGTGCGCTCGGTGTGGTCTGGAACATCGCGATCAGTTAGCCGGGGCTGGTGGTTCCAAGCTTGGCCTTGAGGGCGTCGAGCTTGGCTTGCACGTCCGGACTTCCGGCGCCGGTGGCGAGGGTTTTGAACTCGTCCTCCAGGCTGGTGGCGCTCGAGTTGTTGGCCATTTCCTTGGCGGCATCCGCTTCGTAGCCTTGGCGTTCCGCCTTGGCTTTCATGCGGGCCATGAGGTCGTCCGGGCTGCGCGTGTTGGTCATCTTGGCCTTGGCCTCGTAGATGTCCTTCTTGACCTGCGCGGCCTTGCTTTGGGCGATGATGAAATCCTTGTTACGCCGGTATTCGGCGACTTCGGCTTCCATCTTGATGACTTCCTGTTTGAGCTCGGCGACGGAGGATTGCTGGCCCTGCCAGCTTGGCTCCAGAGACGCGGCGCGGCTTTCGTGTTCGCTGGCGCGTTCCAGCGCTTTCACCGCGAGATCCTCGCGTCCGGAGCGCATGGCGGCTTCCGCCTTTTGTTCCCATTGGAATTTTTCGGCTTTCTCCTTTTCGAGTTGCGCCTTCGTCTGGCGCTCGGTGGCGATGACCTGTTGGACCGACTGCTTCACCTCGCGGATCTGCTTTTCCTTGTCCGCGATCGCTTGTTCGAGCATCAGTTCGGGTTTTTCGAACTTCTCCACCACCTTGTTGGCGGAGGCTTGGCCGATTTTGAAAATGCGTGAGAATATGCTCATGGTAGGAAGGAGTTAGGAATTGAAGGAAGGGGCGAGGATTTCGGTGACGCGGTCCACCGCGAGTTCGAGCGCGTCGAACACGGCGAGCAGCTCCTGGTCGGATAGATCACCGGTTTCACGGCTTTCGACCAACACGAGGCGCCGGTCTTCCGGGTGGCTGGTGTCGAGGCCGGCACTAACGGGCAGGATTTCGGTGTTGAGCGCGAGCAGCGAGAGCAGGAGCTCCTGGGTGATGATCGAATCGATGTTGCCGAGATCGACCTCGAAGTAGATTTGCTTGTCATCCACGTTCAGGTAGACCGGCAGCTCGTCCTCGCGCTGGACGCGGAAAACGTTGTTTTCGAGTTCCTCGACGGCGAAGCCGTTGGATTCCAGGAAACGCGCGAGCTCTTCGTCGCGTTGGAGTTTGATCAGTATGTTTTTCATGCGGTTTGAGGTTGGAGATTCGGGTTGAGGTGGGTGGATTCGAAGGCGTCGTAGTCCGCGCGTTTTTCGGCGAGGAGGACCAGTTTGTCATTCGCTTCGAGGGAGAATGATCTATCGGAATTCATGATGGTGACCCCGTTGCGAATGGTGCCGACGATTTGGAGACTGCTGGGATGGTCGAGCGCGGCGATTTGGATTTCGCGCAATTTACGGCCCGCCAGACGATGGTTCACAATATAGAACTCGCAACCTTTCTTATAAGTGACGAGGTCTTCGAAGAGATTGCGCAGGCCGGGATTGAAAACTTCCTGCATCAGCAGTTTGTCGGTGATGCCCTCCACCGGGACGATGCCGTTCGCGCCGACGCGCTCCATCATCCGTTGGTTCTTGCGGTCCGCAAGTTCGATCACGAGCGAGATCGGGCGGCCGCCGTCTTCCTCGATCAACTTCACCAAGGTGCCGGCGGTGAAGCTTTCGGCATCGGAGCCTTCGTCGTGAGGATCGTGGGCGAGCACGATGACGCCCGCCGCTTGCGCGACTCCGGCGCGGGTGAGGGAATCCTCCGAGGTGGGCAGGCCGTTTACGAAATAGATCGAGTTTTCCCGGAACTCGACCGGGAGTTCCTCCAACCGCGAGGTCACCACCACGGCCGGGCGCTGCGGGTCGCCGTGGGCGGCGCGGAACTGTGCGACGAGTTGGAGGACCCGCGAAACGGACGGGCACTGGCAGATGACGAGATGGTTTTCGAATCGCATGGTGGCTTTTCCTTTATGGCGTTGGTTGAATCCCTCCAGCATCGACTCGGCGATCACACCCAGCGAATAACCGATGAGCCCGATGCCGATGACCAGGCACGGATAGGCGACGAGGAACCGGCCGGCGAAGGATTTCGGATAGTAGTCGCCGTAGCCGACGGTCGTCATGGTCACCATCGACCACCAGACGGAGTCCCAGAAGCCGAGTCCGGGCTGGTTCTCGGACTCCGCCAGATAGAAGGCGGCACCGAACAGCAGGTTGAGCAGCAGCGCGATGGCCAGCGCCGTGCCGACCCGCACCGAGGGTTTGTGGTGCAGGGAAAACCAGCGGCGGAAGAAATGCAGGATCATCGGCCTTATTTCCAGTTGTCATCCCAGAAGCGGTCACGGTTGGCGGGTTCGATGTAGTTCGCGAAATTGAAGTCCGAGGCGGGTGGAAAATCGACCGGGGCGACGACGCGCTCCGACTCGTTTCCGCCGCCGTGGGAAGGGGTGGTTCCCTTGAGTTCGAAATTCGCGCGTGCAAGCAGTTTCCCTAGCAGCGCACCGCCTTGTTGCAGGATATCTTCGGCCACGATCGAGCCGTCGATCCAGCGGTCGCCGTCTTGATAGCCAAGCTCGCTGAGATCGGTGGCGCTGTTGCAGACGTCGAGAATTTCGTCCCACACGCTTCCCAGCAGCAGGTCGAACTGCCAGCCGGTGGCGTCGCGGCCGAAACGGTCCTCGCGGATGAAGCTCATGAAAACGATTTCCACCGCGTCGATGCCAAGATGCTCGGCGATGGCGATGCGCACGTCTTCGAAGCGCTCGTCATGAAGATAGGCCTGCCATTCGTCCGGTTCGAGGATTTCAAAATATTGCTCGAAGGCAAAATCGCCGGAACCAAGGTCCACGCCGGAGAACACGTCGAAGAAATAGACGAAGCGGGCATAGCGCTCCATGAAGCGCTTGATGACGTTCCGTCCTTCGTCGGTGGGGATGTAGTCCTTCGCGTCGCGGATTTGGATCCATTCCTTGACCAGCAGCCATTCGAGGATCGGCTCAAGGTCGGAGTCCTGGTCTTCCAGCCACAGTTGGAAAATCCGCGGGTGGTTGATCATGAATTCCAACAGGAAAATCCCGGCGAAACGGAGCTTCTGCTCGTCGGAAACCGTCCATGGATCGTCGTCGATGTCTTCAGGCATGGTAGTCAGGAGAAAGTGGCGTCGAGCAGCAGGGCGATCCCGATGGCGGCCGCGCCTTCGATGAGGGCGACACCCCAGTTGCGGTCGCGGGCGATTTCGTCGTGGATCCGGGCGTTCGGCAGGATGATCAGGTCCACCAGCCAACGGCTGCCTAGCAGGACAAGGAGCGAAATGGGAATCCAGACCGCCAGCGCGACCAGCGAGTCACAGCGGCGGATCTGGCCGGAAATGAGGATGGCGAGCGCCACGAGGGTGGCTCCGAATGCGATGCCTGCGGCTTCGTTGTCGCGCTCGATTTCGTCATGCACGTCGTAGCCGCAGGTGCGTTGATAGATCGCGCCGAGCAGGATGAAGGCGAGTTGGCCGATGACGAAGAAGACCAGGGTGTCGAGAATTTCGATGGCGTATCCGCCGCCGGTGGTGCCGCTGATGGAGGCGGAGATGATGAAGGCGGTGCCGATGTAGGTGCCTGCCAGAACCGCGCCGGTGCCGACGTTGCGGTCGGTGATGAGCTCCTTGTGCATTTCAAAGCGGTTGAGCAGGAACTTGCGGTTGATCCATGCGGACGAGAGGAGGAGCAACAGTGAAATGACAGTCCAAGTGACAACGGAAATCAAATCACGCCAGATGGTCTCATACGGAGTGCCGCCGGTGATCATCACGCCGCGGATGATGGTGAGCACGCCGAAGATGTAACCGGCGGTGGCCAGGGCGACCGCCTTGTTGTCATGCTTGGTGAGCTCGTCGCTGAGGTGGTAGCGGGTGGTAAGGCCTTTGACGGGCTTGGCGAGTAGCACGAGCACGAGGCCCGCGACGAAGTAGAGGATGGCTGGCGAGGTGAAAATTTCCACCACGGGAGCGGTGTCGAGCCAGACTTGAATGTGTTCGTTCACGATGAAGAGGGATGATGGTTATTTGCCGCCGCCGGAGAAGCCGCCGCTGCGGGAGGAGCCGGAACTGCTGGTGCGCCCGAAGCCGCCGGAGGAACTGGGTTTGCTGGCAGTGGATGGTCTGCTGGTCGATGAGCTGGAGGAACTGGCGAACGAGCGCTGCGACTGGGTCGCGGTGGTCAGGGCCTTGGCCTTGGCAGCCGTTTTCTCCGCATTCGGCGAGAGCGCGGGTTGGGAAATCATCGGGCTGGACGACTTGCTAACGGACGAGCCCGCGGTGCGCGAACTCATGCTGCCGGTGTAGCTGTCATTCGGCTGGCGGTTCCAGCCGCTGCCGTAGGACTGCGGATAGTTTCCGTGGCCGTAGGGCGACGCGTAGGAGGAACGGTTTGAGAACAGCCAGCCCATCAGCAGCGCGTCGGTCATGCTGAAACTGGAGTGATGATAGTTGTTGGCTCCGTAGAGCGAGGGATTTCCCGTGGTCTGCACGAGGGTCTTGTCGGCTTCTTTTTGGAAGTCGATGGTGGCGATTTCCTGGGTTTTTCCGGGCGAGACTTCGGTGGTGAGCGAAAAACCCCGGCGGTCGCCGCTGCCATATTCGGTCACGTTGATGTAATCGACCTTGCTGTCGTCGTTGAGGTCGATGTTGTTGACGGCTTCCGCCTGACTGTTGAGGAGTCGCTCGAAGTCGGCGGCGTCCTTGGACTTTTTCGCGAGCGCGGTGACGGCGTCGAGGTCGAGGCCCTTGGCGTATTCCTTGAGGATGACTTCCGCCTGCTTTTCAACAGTCGGCGGTGGCGGGGTGGGGGAGCTTTTGCGGCCGCACTGGGAGACCATGGAAAATGCCACGAACAACGCGAACATTCCGACTCCGATTTTCGTAAGGGTATTCATGGGATTTCTTCGATATTCCAGCCTTGGAGGTGGTAGTGGTAAACACGGGGTTGGGTAAGTGAAGTAAAATCTTGGTTGTTGGAAACAAGCTGGTTTTTTCCAAAGACGAGCGAGGCGGCGACGAGTTCCGGCGTCAGGTAGCGGGTCGGGACGGCGAGCGCCTTCAGGCCGGCAAGTGATTCGCGGGTTTGTGCGGCGGATTGACCGGTTTTGGCAATCCACCAGCCCCACTCACCGAAGGACGGGACGTTTTCATGATAGGGAACGACGTCGAATCCGGCCACCTTCAAGGTGCGGCCGATGCAGAGATACGCTTCGCGCGCCTGGAAACACGAACCGGACTGCTGGACGATGACTCCGCCAGGATTGAGCACGTTTTCGAGATGGTCGTAAAACGGACGGCCGTAGAGTTTGGCGAGGTCGGGGGAGTTTGGATCGGGGAAATCCATGATCACCACGTCGTAGCGCCCGGTGACGGATTTGACAAATTCCGCGGCATCGAGGTTGACGACGTGGAGCGTGGCGGTCTCGTGGAGCGTGTTGGCGAATTTCTCGTATTGGCTCGGCTGGGCGTTCTGGTAGACTTCGCCGGCGGTGACTCCGGTGGCGGCTTTTTTGACCACGCGCGGGTCATTCATGCTGCCGCCATTGAGACGGATGAGGTCTGGGGCGGTGGTGGCGAGGCCGGTCATCATCGGGTCCAGATCGACCAGCGTGACCGCGCGGACTTCCGGGTATTTCAGCACCTCGCGCAAGGCGAGTCCGTCGCCGCCGCCGAGGATGAGGATCTTCCCGCGGTGGTCTGCCAGATGCATCGCCGGGTGGACCAGGTTTTCATGATAGATGTGCTCGTCCGCCTCGTTGAACTGGAGGTGGCCGTTGATATAACAGCGGACGTTGCCGATGCGGTTTTTGGTGAGGACGATGTGTTGGAACGGTGAGGTGATCGAAGTGACGATGGGATCGCGGTAGAGGAATTGCTCGGCTTTCACGGTGAGGCTCCGGCCGATGATCAGGCCGGTGGTGACCAGCGCCACGCCACCGAGGATTTCCAACAACCGGGCGCGCGGACGGGCGAGGCGCTTTCGATAGAGAAACCAGCAGAGAATGGCGGAGGCCATCGTCGCCAGGCCGACGACGAAGCTGATCCGGTCGATGCTCAGGTAGCGCACCAGCAGGAATGTCCAGAGCAGCGCGCCCACCAACGCGCCGATGTAATCCATTTTGAGGACCTGGGCGAGATTGATGCGCATGTCTGGCGCGTCCTCCTCGTTGATGCGCATCATCAGCGGGATTTCGTAGCCGATGAGCATGCCCACGCCGAAGGCCAGCGAGTATTGGATGACGATGTAAAGCTGGGGAAGCAGCGCGAAACCGTGAATCATGATCAGCGGCCCGAATCCGCCGAGCACGGCGAGCATCACCTGGGTGGTGATCAAGCGGTCCGCCAGCACGTTCGCAGGGGTGTGTTTCTGGACGTCCGCGCCGAGGCCCATCGCGAAGAGCATCGTGGCGATCATGGTCGCCCACTGCTGCACCGAGTTACCGAGCAGGTCGGAGGCAATCTTGCTGAGCGTGTATTCGTAGGCGAGTCCGCAGCCGCCGAGCAGAAACATCAGGAGGCCAAGCGCCCAGCGCTCGCGGCGGTGGGTGGGGGGGATGACGGACTCTCGGTTCACCGGGGCAAACTAGTCAGCCGACTTGGGATGGAAACCCTAAATTCCACTCTGAATTCCACGAGGTAAACAACCCGGCCTGCGATTGCGCAACTTGCCAGGATCCGGGGTGATCTCCAATTTTCCATTCAGGTGAGGGGCTCAGCGTTGCTCTTTGAGGGCTTGGAAAGCCTGCCAGGCGAACATGCCGAGGAAGATCGGGAAAATAATGGATTTCGTGAAGTGAAACATGGCGAGCGCGG
Source organism: Akkermansia sp. (assembly GCA_020047775.1). GTDB lineage: Bacteria > Verrucomicrobiota > Verrucomicrobiia > Verrucomicrobiales > Akkermansiaceae > Luteolibacter. The sequence goes on from JAIFNK010000001.1 coordinate 7,687, forward strand.
TGACAATGGCGACGAGGATGCTGATCCAGAGAGTGATCTTGATGCGGGCGGGTCCGAGGGCGGCATTGAGCATTTGGCCTCCGTCGAGAGGGACGACCGGGAGTAGGTTGATGATTGCCCAGAAAAAACTGATGATCATGAGGATTTGAAGGAATTCCTTTCCTTGGAGGCTCATGCCCGGGATGGAGCGAACCAGCAAAAGCACAGCAAGACCGAGGATGATCTGGATTGCCGGGCCGGCGGCGGTGACCAGAAAGCTCTGCCAGCGGTTCAGGCGGGTGCCCGAATAAGCGGCGTACCCCCCGAAGGCCTGGAGCGTGATGCTGCTGTAGGCGCCGAACGCACGGGCGGTCAGGGCATGGCCGAGTTCGTGAACGAGCACGGAAATGAATCCGGCCAGCACGAAGAGTAGAATATTGAAAATTTCAGATGAGGAATCA
>JAIFNK010000187.1 GCA_020047775.1 Akkermansia sp.
TTTGAATCCCCCTCGCGGCCAGGGATCGTGAAATCGGGTTGCGGAACGGGTGTCAATGGGTGAAGAATCCGGCATGGAGAAGCCGCACCGGTATCCGGTTATTTTCAATCCCCGCGCCCGCAGCCAGAAGGGTGGGCGGGTGATGCGGTTTATTGAGAGCCATCCAGACCGGCTGGTGCTGCATCCCACGAACTACGCAGGGGAGGCCCGCGAGCTGGCGGCGCGTTTCGCGGCAGAGGGCGAGCCGGTGGTCGTTGCGGCGGGTGGTGACGGCACGCTCAACGAGGTGGTCAACGGCTTGGTGGGATCCAAGACGATTCTCGGAGTGCTGCCCGCCGGAACGATGAATGTTTTCGCCCGGGAAATGGGTATCCCCGCCGACTCGCTGGAGCAGGCACTGTTGGTGATCGAGCGCGGATTCGTGCAGGAAGTGGATCTGTTCGGAGCCAATGGCTCGCCGTTCGTCCAGATGGCGGGAGTCGGCTTCGACGCGCTGGTGATCGAGGAAACCTCATGGGGATCCAAAAAAATGTTAGGACCGCTGGCCTATCTGCTCGCGGCGGTGAAGGTTCTCGGCGAGGAGCCGCCGCAGCTGGAGGTGGTCTGTCCGGACGGGCGGCGCGAGCAAGGCGTGGCGGTGCTGGCGGGAAACGGCTCGCTTTACGGCGGGCCGTTCAAGTTGTTTCGCAATGCGAGCAACCACGACTCGAAGCTCGACGTTCTCGTTTACAAGGAGGCGGGTTACCGGCTGGTACTCGATTCCCTGCGGGGTCTCGCCTTCGGAGGAGTCGATTTGTTGGAATCGACGGCTTACCTCCAAACCAGCGAGTTCATGGTTCACTCCGACCGGGAGGTTCCGGTGCAGGTCGACGGTGAGTGGATCGGGCGCTTCCGGCAGGTGCATTTCATCGAAACCCCGCATCGCCTGCGGGTGCTTGCCCCGGAAGAGCCGTTCGTCGGCGGATTTTCGGATGCCGTGAAATCCCTGCTGCAATGGCCGCGACGCCCCGTCGAACTTCAAACCACGCGCACTCTGTGAAGCGTAAGGGGAAGGGGAAACGCACGATCCGGCGCTGGCCGCGGCGAGTGGCGATCATTTTCGGCGTGCTGCTCCTGTTGTTTCTGGGAGTGGTGGTGTATGCGAACGTCACGGCGATCTGGGCGTCGCGCGGGCGTCTTTTCAGCAATGTCGCGGACTTGCCGGAGACGAAGGTGGGCCTGGTCTTCGGCACGACGGACCGGGTGAATGGCCGGGAAAATCTCTACTACCGCTACCGCATCGATGCGGCGGTCAGGGTCTGGAAGTCCGGCAAGCTCGAAACCCTGATCGTCTCGGGAGATAATTACAGCAGTCCCTTATACTACAATGAGCCGGAAACGATGAAGCTCGATCTGATGGAGCGCGGGATTCCGGGCAACCGCATCGTGTGCGACCGCAAGGGCTTGCGGACCCTCGATTCCGTGGTGCGCGCCAAGGAAATTTACGGGACGAATTCCATTCTGCTGATCAGTCAAAGGTTCCAGAACGAACGGGCGATCTACTTGGCGAAGGCGAATGGCATCGAAGCCATTGGATTCAACGCCCAGGATGTCGAACCCCAAGCCGGGCTGAAGACCAGGATCCGCGAGGTGGGGGCGCGTGTGAAGATGTGGCTCGACGTGAATTTCCTGAACACCCGACCCAGACATCTCGGAGAAAAAGAACTGCTTCCGAAGTAGTTTGGGAATCCGCTGAAATCCCTGCCGGGATAAGGAAATCAGCCGAAATTCTATCCAATCCTTCAAGACATTGGACTGAAGACGGCGCTCGATCGGCGGGCCCGCCTTGATTCCGGGCAAAAAAATAGGCCGCCGGAGCACCCACTCCGACGGCCAAGTTGAGAACTTCAAACTACAGGCGGTTTGACCCGCTGCCGGTTTGAAGCAGACAACTGCTGTTCACCCTACATGAAAACACGAACTTTCGATCGGTCTTCCGCATTTTTGACAGCCGGGTGAATGCAGTGTTCAAAATTCCGCGGATTTTTCCCAATCCGTTCAACGATTGGGGGCCGGGCGCATCGACGCTTTCGGTTTGGTCGAGGTGGCGGGTGCCGAGGTTGAGGGTTGGCGGGTGCCGTTGTAAGTGCTGCGGCCGCTTGCCCTGTCGTCCACCGGGGTGATCGCGTCCACCGGAGGCAGGACTCCCGGCCCGGCCGCAAACTCGCGTGCCCTTGACGACACTTTGTAACGCGAATCCATGTCGGACTGCACCGCTTCCAGAGACCGCTCATTTTTCACGACCGACGGCTGGATGAAGACCATGAGTTCGCTGCGGTCGTCCGAGTTGGTGGTGGTGGAGAAGAGTTTGCCGAGATAGGGAATGTCGCAGAGGATTGGAATCCCGGACTTTTCCTGGTTGTTTTTTCCGACGATCAGGCCGCCGAGCACGATGGTCTGACCGTTCGGAACGGTCGCGGTGGTGAGGACTTCCCGGGTCGAAATCCGCGGGACGGTGAGGTCGCCGCCGTCGCCGCCAGCTCCCTGGATGACTTGGTTGCCGTTCTGCTCGTCGTTGAGCAGGGCGATTTTCATGGTGATATCGTTGTCCGAGTTGACCAGCGGAATGACTTCGAGTTTCAGGACGACGTCCTGGTATTCGATGTTGGTGCTGGATCCACCGCCACTGAAGTTGTTGTTGCTCGTCGGGATGGCGATGCGTTCACCACTGGAGATGGTGCCTTTCTGGTTGTTCGAAGTGAAGATGCTCGGTCTGGAAAGCACGGTGAAATCCGTCTTGGACTGGAGGGCTTTCAAATAGACGCCGAGATCGCCAATGGTTCCGTAAGCGCGAAGGCCCGCACCGGAGAGGCTGCCTGGATCGAACTGGGTGGTAACTCCGTCCGCTCCCACGATCGGCACAATCGGCAGAATCGAGCCGAAGCCGCCGCCAGCGCGGGAGGTGATGTCGCCGCTGCGGACGAGGTAATCCATGCCGAACTCCTTTGAATTGTTGAGCGTGAGCTGGCCGATCACGGTGGAAATCATGACTTGGTCGGGTTTCACGTCGATCTGGTCAAGGAGACGCTCGATGATTTCCAAGCCGGATGGCGGACCTTGGACGACGATGGAGTTCGTGATGTTATCCGCGACAAGCAGGGTGCGGCCGACGAGTACGGACTCGGGGGCCGAGCTGACTTCGGGGTCGCTGAGAGCGTTCGATGCGCCGCCGCCGCCGCTACTTCCGCCGAAGCCGCCGCCGGAATTGGAACCGCCAAAGTTGGCTCCGGTGCTGCCACTCCGGCCGGAGCTGCCCGACTGGCGTCCGCTGGTTCCGGAGTTTTGCGTGCGGGTCCCGCCTGAGGTGCCGCTGGCGGCCCCGCTTTGAGTGCTGCTGTTGCCGCTGCTGCTGCCGCCGTCGCCCGTGCCGCTGAAGGCGCGGGTGAGTGCATCGCTCGCGACGGGGAGAAACTCGGAAACAGTGAGGAAGCAGAGCTTCCGCCGGAGAAAGTTTTCCTTGCTGGTTTCCACGTCGAACTTCTTAACGAGGTTCTCCACAGTGAGTAGATCGATGGGCCGGCCCATCGCCACGATGCGGTTGGTGCGGGGATCCGGGATGATCTGAATGGGGATGTCTTCGCCACTTCCACCACTTCCCACATCTCTGACGCCACCTGCCGGCGCGCCTCCCGGAAGCGGGGCGGACTCGACGCGCTGGATGCCTGCGGTCTTCTGGGTGGATTGCTGGGCGGTGAGAAGAGTGGTCAGCGTGTCGGCGAGTTCGATCACGTCGGAGTAAACGACCGGGATGAAGCGGGTGTCCTGGACGGAGCCGGGTTTGTCGATTTCCTTTTTGAGGTCGATGAGCCTGCGGATGAGTGAGGTGTTCTCCGTGATGACGACGGCGGAGGCGTTCGGCACGGCGGCGATGGAGCCAAACGCGCCCAATTGGCCGATGATCTGGGTGAACGTATTGACGGCCTCGGCGGGTTTGATGTAGTTGAGGGTCATCACGTAGGAGATGACGGCATCGCCTGCGGGGAGGGCCGAGTTTTCGTTGAAAACAGCGCCTTTTTCGTTCCAGACTTCGACGCCGCGGCCGGTCGGGCGGATGCCGCTGGAGTGGGTGAGGATGTCGAGGTTCGGATCCTGACCGTCCGGCACGAAGACGAAGCTCTCGATGGTGGCGGCTTTTTTCAGGAGCTCTGCGGCATCGGCGAAGGTGAGGGGGTCCTGTGGGGTGGCTTCCTGGACGAAGGAAAACTCGGCGGCGGCGGCGGCGGCGGAGACGATCACCCGGCGACCGGTGTATTTCCGGTAGAGTCCGGCAAGGGCGTTTCCACTGAGTTTCGGCTCGTTGATGTCGGCGACGATTTTCGTTTGGCCGAGCGGGGCGCCGGGGACGGTTGGCGGTTGGGCAGCTCCGGGAGCGCCCGCAGGAGCTGCGGGAACCATGCCTGGAATGGGGACGCCGGGTGGTGGCGGAACGGGTGTGGGTGGTTTGGAGGCGGGCGGCTTAGGCCCGGGGGCGACTGGCGGAACCGCGGGTGGCAGGGGCGCTTCCTGACCGGACGCGGAAACGAGACTGACGAGCACTAGGGCGAGGATGCGATGGAAGAACATGGAAACGAGTGGAGTTCAGATGAATGGATTAATTGCCACGACGCGTCGGGCGCTGTTGCTGCGTCGTGGGTGGAGTCGCAGGCAGGTTGGGTCGTGCCTGGGCACCGGGAACGTTAGGTTGCCCTTGGGCACCGGGGAGCGCGGGAGGTAGGGGAACCACGCGGGGCCGGGGTTGTCGCACGGCCTGGTTGGGATCAACGGGTGGTTGCCCAGGCACGGGAGGGTGGCCTGGTTGCGCCTGAGGAACGGGTGCGGCCTTGGGCGGGGCGGCGAGCGTGAGGAGGTTGCTGTCGAACGCGACCACTCCGGTCGTTGTTCCGGAAGTCATGCGGACGGTAGTGCCGAGAGGGTCGCCGGACTTGCGGACGACCTCGAGGATTTTGAAGCCGTCTGTCGAGGTTTTATCCGAATCCACGGTGATGCGCTCGTCCGGTTTCTTCTTATGGATCAGGGTGACCCGGTAGTTGGTGCCACCGATGGGTGAGACGCCGATTAGCGCGTAGTCATCCAGGAGATTGACAGCCGCCCCGGGGTCGGGCGGAGGTGGCTTGGAGGTGAACGGGGAATTCGTCCAAAGCGCGGAATACCGGCTGAGCGGGGCCTTTTTCGGCAAATCCGCCATGACCGCGCCGGTCAGGGCGAGGAGCAGGAATGCGGGGCTGGAAAATGGAAGTTTCATGGCGGCGTTCTTAAAGGGCGGGCGGGACGAACCACTGCTCGATGGTGGCGGTGCAATCAATCTTGGTGTCGTCCGGATTGTTGGGCAGCATGCGGATCTGCGAGGCGATGCGGAGTTGGTCGGGCGTGTTGAGGCGGTCGAACCAGCGGTAGAGCGTGTCCTCGGTGCCGGTGACGGTGATCTGGATTTTCGCACGGTGGTAGTGCCTGCCAGCGGTGGCGTCGGTGGGCAGGGGTTTTTGGGATTTGATGGTGAGGCCGGCGGCTTTGGCCTCGCGTTCGATGAGTTGTTGGAGATCGGTCTGGACGTCCTGGTTGGGTTTCGGCTTCGGTTCGTGGTCGGCGAGCCACGCCATCTGGTCGGTGACCTGCTCGCTACTGTCGCGGAACATCTCCGCCCTTTCGAGGGTCTGTCTGGCTTGGGTGCGTTCGTTGTTGACCTGCTGGCGTTTGGTCTGGGCGAAGTTGAAGGCGAGGAAATTGAGAACTGCGAAGCCGGCGAGGGCAAAGAAGAAGATGAGCTTTTTTTCGCGGTCGGACATGGAGTGGAGAATGGCTTGAAGGGTGCGAGGTTGGGACTCGATTGTTAACCGGTTAATGCCGTGATGGAAAGATTTTGTCGGTGAATGAAAAAATCAGGGCGCGACGGGGATTTGACCGGTGTATTGGAAGTCCCAGCCGCGGGTGGATTGGTTCGGCTGCGGGGTCTGCCACTCGAATTTCTTGAGGTCGGTGTTGTTGGCGAGGTTGAGGCTGAAGGTGTTGATGGCTTTGAATTCCGGGGCTTCGCCGGTGAGTTTGACCTCGGCGGCGCTGATATCCGCAATTTTGAGGCGGAGGCCGCTGCTTGGCGGGATGCAGTCGGCGATGCGTTTGAGGATGTCCACGGGGGAGTTCGCCAGATCGACAGCCTCGGCGAGTTCGTCCCACTTGGCGATGTGGAGGGCGTAGGCCTCGCCTTCCGGTGCCGCTTGTTTGGCTTGCAGTAGCAGCTGTTTGGTTTCCGAGTTGTCCCTCCAGAGTCCGTAGGTGAACCACCCGATGATCCCGAGATAGAGTAAGGCGATGGCGGCGACTCCGATGATGACATTCTTGCGGCGGTCTGCCGCGCGGCGGGCCGCGCGGACGTCGGCGGGAAGGAGCTTGCTGAGGGGAGAGGGCAGGGTGGGGGCCGGGCGGCGGGCGACTTCGACCGGAGTGCTGAACGCGGCGGAGAGGGCGGCGGGGTCGATGGTGTCCGAACCGCTCCAAAGATGGATGCGGGTGGGCGAAATTTCCAGGCCCTGCATGGAAAGCTGGATGAGTGCGAGGCGGATTTCCCGGGCGAGATCGGCATCGGGACTGTCGGCAGTGGCGGAAGTGGCCTGGCAGTAAACGAGGTTTCCCTGATGAAAGAGTGAGAACACCCAGCGGCCGAATTCCTTCCAAACGGCAAGTGCGTCGCCTTTGAGCGGGTAAGCGCGGGCGGAAATGTCGAAGCCTTTCGGCCCGCGTGGCGGCATGTCTCCATCGCCGGGAGCGCGCAGCAGAATGGAGACCACGGCGGTGTTTTCCGCCTCGCGGGCGATGACGAAAACATCGGTGAGTTGCCCGGCCATGGGGTCCGGGCGGAGTCCGAGGCGCTCGGCATGGAGGGCGGCGAGGTCCGGGAAAAGGGCGTCGTCATCGCTGGTCACCCTCATGGGCACGGCGGTGACGGCCTTGACAGGGAAAAGCAGCAGCAGGTCACCGCCCGGGATGCCGGTCAGCGCGCTCGCCTGTGAGATGGCGGTGGAGGAGTGGAGGGTGAACTCGGATGAGGTCTGGCCAGTCCAGATTTCCCAGCCGGATTCGCCGGGGACGAGAAGAACGTTTTCGGTGGTTTTGCTCACGGGATGATTTCTTCGGTGCGTTCGAGGAGGGCCGGTTTCCCGGTGCGGTTGCGGACAATGGCGGTGATTTTGCGTTTGGCACCTTCCGCGAAGCCGATGCTTTCAATGCGGGTGGTGGCGTCATTCACCGTAAATCGTCTCACGACCTCCGGCCGACCTTCTGCATCTATTCCCAAAAGATCAAGCGCGGCGGCGGCATTTTGAAAAGGGGCGTCGTCGATGGTGTCGCGCTGGCCGTCGATGCCACGGACGGTTTCCGGAATGATTTCCGCCTCCTCCACCGAGATATCGGCGGCGGTGGCGATCAACTCGGCGGTAGCTTCGTTGAGGTCGAGTGGGCCGCTGCTCCAGATGGTGAACCAGTTCCGCCAATCCGGGCGGACGGCCTCGACGAAGTCCATGCCGCGGACGAGGCTGACCTCGCTGAGATCGTAGAAGGGACGGTTGAAGGGCTGGTTGGTGCGGCCTTCCGACTCGTAGTATTTTTTCTCGGCACCGTTGAGTTGTTCGTCGTCGTCGGGATCCACCCAATCCGCCAGGGCGTCGGCGATTTCCTGGGCGACGTCGAGCTCCAGTCCCCAGTCAATGAACATGGATTTGAGCAGCGCCTTGTCGTCTTGAAGGATGATGGCGTTGATGTTGAAGCGCCCCCCCTCGGAAATCACCTTAACGTCGTAGCCCTCGCCGGTCCCCCCGTCGGAGCGGTGAAGGATGGGATCGGTGCGCTTGACTGCGGGATTGGAGCCGATGGCGATGCCCATTTCCGCGACTTGGCGGGCCCGGGAACCGTGGACCTTGGCCGAGGCGAGTTCCATGTCGAAGGAAATCACGCGCAAGGTGGCCATGCAGGCCATGGCGAGAATCGCGATCAACCAGAGCACCGCCATGAGCGCGGCACCTCGGGATTTCCGGGGAATGACTGGGCTGGGAATCATCTTTGAGGGTTTGGCATCTGCGCGCCGCCGGT
>JAIFNK010000084.1 GCA_020047775.1 Akkermansia sp.
ATTTTTCCCCGAACGCACCTTGGAGCGCGTATTTTTCTCGGACGACGGCTCCACCGCCGTCGAGTGTGCGTTGAAAATGGCGGTGCAATACCGCCAGCAGACCGGCCAGTCCGCGCGGAACGGCTTCATCGCCTTCGCGAACGGCTACCACGGCGACACGCTCGGCGCGGCCTCGCTCGGCGGAGTCGGGCGGTTTTTCGAACGCTTTCGCGGGATGGGATTCCCGGTTCAGCACGTCCGCTCGATGGCTGAGCTTCGCGAAATGGAGACGGAAAACCTCGCGGGCGTCGTCGTCGAGCCGCTCATTCAAGGCGTCAACGAAATGCGCCCCTGGCCCGCTGGAATGCTCGCTGATCTGCGGAAATGGTGCGACGAGACCGGCGTCCACCTCATCCTCGACGAAGTGATGACCGGCTTCGGCCGCACCGGAAGCATGTTCGCGTGCCTGCAGGAAGACGTGATCCCGGATTTCCTCTGCCTCGCCAAAGGCCTCACCGGCGGCTACCTGCCGCTTGCCGCCACGCTCACCACCGGGAAAATTTATGACGCCTTCCTTGGAGACGCTGACCGGGCGTTCTACTACGGCCACAGCTACACTGCGAATCCGCTGGGCTGCGCCGCCGCCATGGCGAGCCTCGCTCTTTTCGAACAGGAAAGCACCCTCGACCACCTGCCGGAAAAAATCGCCCGCCTCGCCACCGGACTCGCTACTTTGAAATCCCGCCAGCCGCTGATTCATGAAATCCGCCAATGCGGCTTCATCGCCGGAATCGAGCTTCGCCGTCCGGACGGCGGAAAATTCCCACCTGGCGAGCGGTTTGGCGAATCCATCTGCCTCGCCGCCCGCGCCCACGGCCTGCTCACCCGGCCGATTTTGGACACCCTCGTCCTCATGCCGCCGCTGTCCACGAGTCTCGAAGACATCGACCACGCGGTCCACGCGTTGGACGCCGCTCTTTCCTGAGAACGTGTCTGAAAAATGGCAGGGACCTTTCTCCGCAAAGGTCCGGCGAATGGGAAGCGAATGAATCTGCGCATGAAACGCTAGGAAATCTGTTCATGGTCGACCATTCGCTTCACATTCTCAGACCGCCCGGAGGTAGATCCCTGCCTTCGGCTAATTTTCAGACAGCCTCTGAGAGACCGGAACTCCCGGCATTGAGATTGATGAGAGCGTCGGCGAAGGGCCGCCCGCTTTTTCGTCGCCTACCAGGTGATCACATCGTCGGCGGTTCCTGCCAGTCCGTCCTTGCCCACGCTGAAGACCGCCACACGCCGGCCTTTGAGTGTTTCCGTGATGCCACCGCGGGTGACGGTGATGACTTCGGTGTACCGGGTATCCAGAATGACCTGATAGCCCTGCCCCCATGGATCGAAGATTTTCAAAGTGACGGGATCGACTCCATTCATGTGATTGGTGCCCTCCTTCACCGAAAGAAACCGAATCTTCCTCGTATTCCGAGCAGGGTCGTCTCCCCGCAAGGTTTTGACCAGTGAGGCGTCCTTCGAGGTATCCGTGATTTCAATCCCGGAGGGCATTTCGCCGTATTCCGTATAGAAGTTGTTCACCGCGCTTTCGATCGCAACGGCCGTTGCCATGGTGGTGGTTTTCCTTGCCATCGTGATGGCCGCATTCCCAGCGGCAAACCCGGCCGCGATCAAAAGCGGCGCGAGGACCATTCCGATGTAGCCCAGCACCAAACCGGCGATGGCAAGCCCCTTGCCGGTTAGCAATCCGGCGGACCTTTTGATTTTCCCGTGGGACAAATGACCGCAGATGATCGCCGCGATGGAAGGGATCCCCAAAGTGAGAATTCCCAGAATCCCGAGAACCAGACTCCAGACCGCAAGCGCCGAAGTGCGGGGCGGGTGCGTGGAGCCGTCCACAATTCCAGGCAGAGTCTCCAACGCCATCCATTCGCCATCGGCCTCGTATCGGGCCAGGTCGGACCGGAGAATGGAACCATCCAGCATCAGCGAGCGAACCACTTCCGGTGAATACGGTCCCTGTTGGACGCCATCGTGTTGAATGAAAATTTGCATGGGTTTGGAATTCGACTCCTCATTCCATCAGCACGGTAACCCTGAGACAAGCAGCGAATGGTGCACCGCCGTTAGCCGGACTTCCCTGGATCTGCGGACGTGTCGATCCACCGATGCGTATAAACCGGTGCCGTCTCACGGCAGGTAGCAACATAGTCTTCCCAATCCGCAAGCTTCGGCAGATCCCGCGTCGCGCCTCGGGCTAACAATCTCGCTTTCCGCTCATCCGGTTGGCACCAGACGTAGTGAAACTCCGGCATCACTCCGAGCCGCGCCGCCAGCCGTGCCGGCCACATCTCGTCGCCGCCCTCGCGGGTGAACGGCCCGGCAATGACCACCGGCAGACGGGTGCAAAGGGATCGCGCCAGATCGAAAAGCGTTTCATAAACCGCCTCCCGGAACGCCGCCTTATAAGCGGGCGAATCCCGGTCATTTGGATTCAGGCCCGCCAGGATCAACCCGGCACGAATCAGGCGCTCCGTCACCTCATCGCTGTCCAACAGCACCGCGCCGAGCCGGTCGGCAAGTTCCCTGGCATAAGTCGTTTTCCCCGCGGCAGGCGGGCCGGAAACGAGGTGGATGGAGTGAACTTGAGCATGCAAGAAAACTGATCGGATTCCTTTTTGAGGTCAAGACGGCGGCGATGGGATGATTGGAAAGTGCGGGGGGCCGTGCATCGGATCCCCCGTCTGGTGATCCGAGCTTGAACTGTGAGACCTCGGGGTTCATGTTGTGCCCATGGAAATCTGCTTCGATCTTACGCCTTGCGACGAAAGCGGCGGCTACGTGGCCCGTTGGGACGACCCGGCGGGTGGCGGGATCTGCACCCAGGGCGACAACTTCGCCGACCTGGAAGCCATGTTGCGCGATGCGGTGGACGGCTATTTCGCAGATCAGGAAAAGCCCGACCGGATCCGGCTCCACTTCGTTCGCGATCCCGAACTGGCAGTCGCGTGAAACTGCCCCGTGATGTGAACGGGGAGCAAGCCGTGCGGGCGCTTTGCCGCCTTGGCTTTTCGGACCTCCGCCAGACAGTATCCCACCGGATTCTGCGCAAGGATGGGCGGACGGTGGTCGTACCGATGCACCGGCCGATCAAGCCCGGGACTTTGAAGGGATTGATCGAACAGGCCGGCCTGACGGTCGAAGAGTTCGTGGCGGAGCTGTAGTTGAATTCGCCATTTCGTGAGAACGCAGCATCCGCTTATCTTTATCACCTAGATTATCGCTCTCCATGGATCACGCATTCCCGAAAATTCACCTCAACTTCATCCGAATGACATTCAATGAGGTTTCCATCTGCCATGCCATTCAGCAAAAGTAAGTGCTTTTTCCCGATATTGCGGGTTCTCCGTCTCGCCGCCGTGACGATAGTTTCCGTGACTCTCGCCGTTTTGGCGCTGAATTGGTGCTGTCAGTTTCATCCTCCCAACCGCACGGAAGCGGTTGGACCCGCCGGAGATTCGCATCGGGCGTTCACCGAGATCTCTGGATTCAGGGACATCTCCGTACACTTATACGCCGCCGATTGGCCATGGACCTTTGCCAAACCGGCAATGCTTGGTGATCTCTATTGGCCGGAAATTCAGAAGTATGTCGCTGTTTACTGGAGCATGGATGGCTCGGTCATCGCATTCCAAAGGCAACACAATGAGGATGCAGTGCCGATGTTTAGAGCTGCCTACGACTATCGAAATCACGAGTTGATCCAGACTGATTACCGTCTTGGAGGGCCATCCGCATGCGATATCCGCATCGCAGCCCTCCTAAAAGAGCGTGGCGGAATTGGCCTGCCTGAAACTGGATTGGATGACTTCAAGCGAGATTTTGGACCCCATATGTTTCCTGCGTGGGGATTGCGCTTGTGAGTGGTTATTTGAGTTTTTTGGGATTCGCCAGAGGAGGCAGATAGTTTTCCTGAGTGACGATCTTCCTGCCGGTTTTTTCCTCCAGTTCCAAACGGGCTTTCTTGGCGATGCTTCCGCCGGTCTTGGCGGCGACTTTGTTTTCCTTCATGCCGGTGGCTTCGACGCTCTCGGCAATCTGGCGGGTGGAGAGTTCCGCGAGGGCGGTGAAGATCAGTTCCGCCTCGCTCATGTGGTCGCGGAGGTTTTGGGTTTTGAGGCCTTTGAGGTTCTTGTGATCCTTGACGCTCACCTCCGCCCATTCCTGGTGGATGATGTTGGTGAGGATGGCGTATTCGTCGCCTTTTTTGATGTCGTGGCCGGCCCAGTAGTCGGTGAGCTTGTTCCGGGTTTCCTGACCGGTCATTCGCTGCTCGATCCACTTCTGGCTGCGGCCCTGCTTTTGCCACGTTTCGCGGGCGCGATCGAGGGAGCGGGACGGATCGGAGAGTTCCTGCATGCGCTCATAGCCGACTTTGGCGAGCCAGAGTTTGATGGGCTCGGCTTTTGGGCTGGGGACGCTTTGGACGAGACGGAGGAGGGTTTCGGCGGTGGCGACGGTGGTTTGGTAGTTTTTGCCGTCGGCTGCTGGCATCTTCAGTTGGTTACAATCCGTAACCAACTGGCTGCCTTCCTTTTTGAGCCGGTTTTTGAGGACCTTCCAGTAGTTCTGGGCCGCCTTGTAATCCGGTTGCTGGGTGAGCACCTGGATGATGTCCACGACGGAGAACCACCAGGTTTCGGTTTTTTCGTCATAGACGCGGCGGATTTCGTGGCCTTCGAAGACGGCGAGGTCTTTGTTCATGGAATGGGGAAGTTGGAGGCGGATGGAACACTTGAAAGTGTTCATGGGAACGCTACAAAATTTTCGTTTGGGGTCAATCGGGAAGTGTCCGTGAGAACGCGGAACGAACGCGCGGAATGAATGCCGCGCTCCCGGTGGGGGAAGAAATGGCGGCGCTTTAGCACCTCGCTTCGCGGGCGGGATGAATCCCGCGGTCCAGTTCTAGAAATCCGCGAAGAGGTCCATTTGGGGAGCGTTGGGTTTCGGGAGGTTGTCCTGGTCTTGGACCATGTTCTTCGCCTTGGGCCCTTGGGTCTTGGCCTCGGGTTTCACGGAGTGGAGTTCGAGGTGGCTCAAGATGGATTTGGCGCGCTCGACGACGACTTTCGGGAGGCCTGCGAGGCGGGCGACTTGGATGCCGTAACTCTTGTCGGCGGCACCGGGGAGGATCTTGTGGAGGAAGATGATTTCCTCGTTCCATTCCCTAACGGCGACGTTGTAGTTGGCGACGGCGCTCTTGGTGTTGGCGAGATCGGTGAGCTCGTGGTAGTGGGTGGCGAAGAGGGTGCGGCAGCCGATGGTGTCGTGTAGGTGCTCGGCGACGGCCCAGGCGATGGAGAGTCCGTCGAAGGTGGCGGTGCCTCGGCCGATCTCGTCGAGGATGACGAGCGAGCGGTCGGTGGCGTGGTTGAGGATGAGGGCGGTCTCGCTCATCTCGACCATGAAGGTGGATTGGCCGCGTGATAGATCGTCGGACGCGCCGACGCGGCAGAAGATGCGATCTACCAGACCGAGCGTGGCGGACTCGGCGGGGACGTAGGCACCGATCTGGGCCATGACGGCGATGAGCGCGATCTGGCGGATGTAGGTGGATTTACCGGCCATGTTGGGGCCGGTGAGGATTTGCAGGCGGGCGGTGTCGGGATCGAGCTCGGTGTCGTTGGGGACGAATTTGACGTCGGTGAGCGTTTGCTCGAGCACGGGGTGGCGGCCGTTGGTGACGAAGAAGCCGTTGCCGGTGGTGAGGACCGGGCGGCAGTGGCGGTGGTATTGCGCGACTTCGGATAGAGCGCAGAGCACGTCGATTTCCGCAACGGCGGCGGCGGTTTCCTGGAGCGTGGGCAGGTGGGTGACGACGCGGGCGCGGAGTTCGAGGAAGAGTTCGTTTTCGAGCTGCTTGGAGCGTTCTTCGGCACCGAGCACTTTGTTTTCCATCTCCTTGAGCGCGGGGGTGATGTAGCGCTCGGCGTTGGACATGGTTTGCTTGCGCGTGTAGTCGTCGGGGACTTTCGCTAGATGGCTGGTGGTGATCTCGATGAAGTAGCCGAAGACGTTGTTGAATTTGATTTTCAGCGAGTCGATGCCGGTGCGTTTGCGTTCGTCTTCCTGGAGGCGGGCGATCCAGTCCTTGCCGCCGCGGGAGGCGTCGCGTAGTTCGTCGAGCGCGGGCGACCAACCGTCGCGGATGACGCCGCCGTCGCGGAGGTGGGCGGGCGGCTCGTCGGTGAGTGCCTGGGAGAGCATTTCCGTGAGTTCGTGGAACTCGTGGAGATGATTGACGATTGATGATTGTTGATTTTTGATTTTTGATTGGAAGAGGGAAGAGAAGTCCTGCTTGAGCGCGGGGATGTGGGAGAGGGAGATGGAGAGCGATTGGAGATCGCGGGCGTTGCCGGAGCCCTGCGAGAGGCGGGAGGTGGTGCGCTCGATGTCGCGGATGCCTTTGAGGGCGTCGCGGCATTTCGAGAGCAGGAAGGGTTCCGCTAGAAACGAGGCGATGAGATCCTGCCGGGCGGTGAGCGCGCTGAGGTCGCGCAGCGGGTGGAGGATCCAGTCGCGGAGGAGGCGCGCGCCCATTGGGGTGGCGGTGCGGTCGAGCACGCCTAGCAGGGTGTGGGCTTTTCCGGAACGGGAATCTACCAGATCGAGGTTGCGCTGGGAGGCGGCGTCGATGAGGACGTGGTCGGCGCTTTCCCTAACGTGCGGCGGGTGGAGGTGGGTGCAGTTTCTCCGCAGCTGGTGGATGAGGTAGTGGAGGACCGCGCCGCCGGCACCGCTGGCGGCGTGGAGGCTCGCGCAGCCGAAGCCGTCGAGGGAATGGACGTTGAAATGGTCCTTGAGGAGCTGGTTCGCGTGCTCGGGCAGGAAGGTGTAGCCTTCGTAAATCAGGCAGTTGGCGAGTTTTCCAAACTCTGCGGTTTGGTGGTCCGGGATGAGCAGCTCGGACGGGGAGATGCGGGCGAGCTCGTCTTCCAGCAGTCCGAGGTCGGCGAACTCGGCGATGGTGAACTCGCCGGTGGTGTGGTCGATGCAGGCGAGGCCGGCGGATTTTCCGTGGCGGCAGACGGCGGCGAGGTAGTTCGGGCGCTGGTTGTCGAGCAGTGCGTCGTCGTCGATGGAGCCGGGGGTGAGGATGCGGGCGATCTCGCGGGAGACGAGTTTGCCGGCGACGGGCTCGGAGGTCTGCTCGGCGATGGCGACACGTTTTCCGGCCTTGAGCAGGCGGGCGATGTAGCCTTGCGCCGCGTGGTAGGGGACGCCGCACATCGGGGTGCCGCCGCGCTTGGTGAGGGCGACGTTCATGATCGGCGAGGCGGCTTTCGCGTCGTCGAAGAACATTTCGTAAAAGTCGCCGAGGCGGTAAAACAGGATGATGTCGGCAGGCAATGACCGGCGCATGGCTTGGTATTGGGCCATCATGGGGGTCAGCGCGGGTTCGGACATGGGCGGAGAGTGGCGGGGAGGTTTGGAAGAATCAAGAAGGGAGGAAATTTCGGGAAAGGGAGAAAATACTGGATATTGCGGGCGGCATGCCATACTCAGTATGGCATGAAAATGACCATGCACATTGATGAGGATTTGCTGAAGCGAGTCATGGATGAATACGGCTACGAAAGTAAGACGGAAACTGTCGAAATGGCGCTGCGTGAGCTGGATCGCAAGTCGCGGTTCCGCCGTTTCGGAACCGAGGGCTTGGGCCTGACTTCCGAGGAATGGAAAGACGCGGTTTTCCCCGGCTACGATCCCAAAAACCTGTCGGTGTATGATCCCCTGAGCAGCAAAGTCGCGGAAGAACCCACGAACCATGGAAAGTGAGGTCCTGGTCGATAGCAATGTCTTCATCGACCTGATGAAGCACCGCGGCGACCCGGCTCCGTGGCT
Source organism: Akkermansia sp. (assembly GCA_020047775.1). Lineage (GTDB taxonomy): Bacteria > Verrucomicrobiota > Verrucomicrobiia > Verrucomicrobiales > Akkermansiaceae > Luteolibacter. The sequence continues at coordinate 7,894 of JAIFNK010000084.1, forward strand.
TTACCGCTGGGCCGGGATTCGCAATCTCGCGGTCTGCGGGATGGTGCGGGTGGAGGTGCTTCGCGGGGTGAAGTCACCGAAGGCTTACCGGAAGCTCAATGACTTCATGGACGTGATGGTCAATATCCCGGCCTCCAACCGGCTTTGGGATGAGGCTGCCACCCTTGCTTGGAAGCTGGA
>JAIFNK010000117.1 GCA_020047775.1 Akkermansia sp.
CGATTATTACCGCGATCACCGCGAGAAATCCGTAAAACTCATCACAACCGCACGCCCTGTTAACGAATAGCCCAGCCAAGCAAACGCCCTGCCGGGTGGCCATGTCGCTTGGGAAGTGGTATGGACGGGTCAGACGACCGGACCTTGCACGCCGCCAGCCATTTCTTCGATGCTCAACGGACGATAACCGCCAACCGTCTTGAAATAGATGAACAGGAGGATGTAGATGCCGGCCATGATCCCCGGGATGACGGCATCGGTCCGCAAGGTGCGGCGGTCGCCGTTGATGCTCGCGTTGATGAGCTTTTGATCCGCTTCAGGCAGCTTGGTGATGGCGGTGGCCGGATCGCCTCCCGCCTTGCTGACTTCCGCTCGCGCGGCCTTGAGCAGGTCGTTCGCCTTGCCGAGTTTCGTCCCGTCCAAGCCGTTGATGGAGGTCGCCTCGATGTCCAGGAACTTGCTGGGCGTGGTGGATTTGTATTCTTCGTAGAGCGCGGCGTTGTCCTTTTTCATTTCCTCGCCAGAGTAGCGGTCCTTCAGGTAGCCGAGGCCCGGACCACCGATCATACCGACGGAAAGCATGCCGACCCCACCCATGATGGACATGGCGACGGCACCGGTTTGGGGGAAGCGATCCCCCACGACGGCCAGCATGGTGGGCCAGAAGAAGGTTTTGCCGACTGCGTAAATGCCCAGCGCGAGAAGCGCCATGCCGAATGAGGTGATGTTGCTGGCGAGGTGGAGGCCGATGCAGGCGATGACCGAGCAGGCGAGCAGCAGGCCGATGGGCGACAACTTGAGGTTTTTCTCGATAAAGTGGGCACAGAAGCGCAGGCCGAACATGATGACGGAAGTCCAGATGAAAAGGTACTTGCCCTCCTCGGACGAGAAGATGTTTCCGGTGATGTTCTGAATCCACGAATCGGTTCCCAACTCAACCGAGCCAATCAGCGCGTGGGTCACGAATAGCACGAAGAGCAGGAACGAACCGATGGAAAAGCGTGTCATCACTGCGACGGTGATTAGCAAGGCTCCGCCGATCCCATAGCCCAGCATCTTGGCGGTGGCCGCAGACTGCGCCATCTGTTCGGCGGTCTGGGTGGCATTGGTGAGAATGCCCTTGAAAATATCCGCGAAGAAAAGCGCGAGCAGGAAACAGGCGACAAGCGCACCGAGAATACCGACGGATTTGAACATTTCGACGAAACTCGCCCCTTTCGCGGCAGCCTCGGATTTCGGGAATTTCTGCCCCATGAACATCACGCCGTAAACCACGACAGGGATCAGGTAGAGACCCAGTTGTAATTTCCAATCCCACACCAGCTTGTCATCCAGTAGCCAGCCGAGGGCGGTTCCGAGAATCATGCCGGCCGGCCAGGCGGCGTGCAGGACGTTGAGGTAATGCGTCCGTTGTTTCGGGAAAATCGTTGCGACGAGAGGATTGGCGACGGCCTCCAAGGTTCCGTTGGCGACAGCGAAGATAAAACTGCCCCAGAAAAGGTAGAAGTAGGCGTTCTCAGGCGTGCTGGCCCCGAATGTGACGACGGCTGAGATGATGTGGAAAAGCAGTGCGGCAAGCACCAGCTTGCCATAACCGATCTTATCCACCACCACTCCGCCAATGATGATGCCGAAACAGAATCCGCTAAGTCCGGCACCGCCGATCGCACCAAGCTGGGCACCGGTGAATCCGAATTCTTTCTGCCAGTTGTCGAGGATGCCGCCACGGATGGCGAAGCCGACACCGGCGGCGAGGATGGCCATAAATCCGGCCCAAAGGAGCCGCTTGGCATTAGGTACTGTGGATGCGTCTGTGTTTGTCATGGGGTTTGTGTTCGCGGGGATTATCGGTTCTGGCAGCGAATGGCAAGCAAGGATCTGGGGTGAACCAGCAGCTTTCGGAGCGACCGTCCCAGACCGGGTGAGAAAATCGCGGCTAGTTACCTGATTTTTCACACCCGGCTTTCAACCGATTGGGAAAAACTCTCAAAGATCAAGATCCTGATGGGAACCGGCCACCGGGGTGTGTGAAAAGACGATGCAGCGGTCGAGCACCGCATCCGCCGTCACCCGGCTGCCCGGCCAGATGACCGAGTCGCGGATGATCGCCCCCGCTTCGACGACCGCTCCGGGCCCCACAATGGATCGCTCGACGCAGGCACCGTCCACCATCGCCTCCGGATGAATCGCCGGAGCGAGATCCAACTCGCGATGGGCTTGCAGGTAGGATTTCCGGTTGCCCAGATCCAGCCAGACGCCTTCATCGAGCACAATGGCGCCGAGCTGGCCGATTTCCGCCAGTTCCACGAACGCCGGGATGACGGAGATCTTTTCTCCCGCCGGAATCCGGTCGAGGAAGCCGGGGCTCACGCAATAGATCCCGCTGAAAACGTGGCTCCCCGCGGCGCGGCCTAGCAATTGGTGAATGTCAGTCACGCGGGTGCCGGATGGATCGAGGCCGATGTGTTTGGCGACGCCCTCCGAGCGCAGGGCCAGCGTCACCGGCAGCCCGGACGCCTCGTGCGCGGCGATGAGTTTCTCCAAAGGCAGCGTCGAAAAAATGTCGCCGTTGTGGACGAGGACCGGGTCATCGCCCATCCACGCCTGGATGTTTTTCAATCCGCCACCGGTTTCCAAGAGAACCGGTTCGTGAAACAACGTCACACCATATCCCGGATCAAAATCCTCCCAAGCGGCAGGAAGGTGATGCGTGTTGATCGCGAACCGCCCGATCCCGGCGCGGGCGCAAGCGTCCATCGCCCAGCCGGCGAGCGGCCGGTGGAACAGCGGGACGAGCGGCTTCGGCAGGCGGTCCGTCAGGGGCCGCAGGCGGTTGCCGAGACCGGCACCGAGGATGAAGGCGTTTTTCACGCGGCCTGCTTGGCGGGTGACGCCGGGAAATTCAAGCCGCAAGAATCCGTAGTTGCCTCGACAAGCGGCCCTTCCTGCGCGAAACACCAACACCGCCCGATGCCATTGGAAACATCCCACCGTTCACTGTTGTGTGATTCCCACCGTGAGGAGGTGGCGAGTCTTTTGACTCATGCGGCGGGAGTGGTTTTCAGCATCGCCGCGTTGGTGACGATGCTGGTGCTTTCCGGGGGAGAGCCGTTGAAGATCGTCTCGGCAGTGGTTTTCGGGACGTCCCTCGTCCTTCTCTATTCCTCATCCACGCTCTATCACTTTTTCACTTCGGCCCGGTGGAAGGCGCGTTTCCAAGCACTCGACCACGCGTGCATTTACCTGCTCATCGCCGGATCCTACACGCCGATCACCCTGATCACGCTTCGCGGTGCGACCGGTTGGTGGTTGTTCGGAACCGTTTGGGCGCTCGCGGTTACCGGAGTGCTGGTCAAAACCCTGCGGAAAGGACAAAAATCGCACTGGATCTCCACCACTCTTTACCTGGCCATGGGCTGGCTGATCCTCTTCGCAATCGGCCCGCTGACCCGCAATCTGCCGATGGCGGGCGTCTGGTGGCTGGTCGCCGGCGGATTCACCTACTCATTCGGAATCGTCTTCTACGCGTGGAACCGGCTACCGTTCAATCATGCGATCTGGCATCTCTTCGTGCTGGGCGGCAGCGTGTGCCACGTCGTGGCGGTCTGCGGATTTGTCCTCAGCTGAAAGCGACCGGATCAACCCCCGAGGGAGTCTTCGATCTCACCTTTGGTGAGGTAGCGATCACCATTTTTGTTATATTGGTCAAAACGCTTTCCGGCTGCTTCCTTATCCGTCTCGTCGCTGAGGTATTCATCCTTGGTCAGCGAGCCATCGCGGTTCTTGTCCTTGGGGGTGACGATGGCCTCAATGGCCGCCCGTTTTCTAGCCCGCTCTTCCTTCTCCTTTTTCTTCTCAGCTTCCTTTTCCTTTTCCTTGTTCTGGTTTTTATTTTGGGCGGCCTCGACAGGGACACCAAGGCACAATGTGACGATTAGGAGACTCAGTAGCGGTTTCATGGGTAATGGATGATGGGATTTGATTGAAACGAGGATTTGGAACTCGGCGCGTGGTTTAATGCGCTCTACGACCCACCGGGTCTGCTTGCTTCCCAAGATTGTAACTTTCCCGGGCAGCTTGCCAAGGGTTTTGTCGGGAACTGTCGACTGACGGGCGCGAATCAGTGGGAATGAGCTGCAAATGAAGGCCGGGATCCACCCCCCGCAGGAGAATGATCAGTCTTTGGCAAAAACTGCGGATTAAAAGCATAACATCAACCTCTGCGCGGCGGATGAAAGTGCCAACGGGAATTTTCGCTCCCTTGCAGAAAAGGGCGTTCCTCTTTCCTCTTGGAGGACCCCGTATCAACCATCGGTTCTTCCTCGACGCATGGGCGCCCCATGTGCTGGTTCTCCTCCCACCCCGTCGCCCTTTTTATCATGCCCGAGCTTCCCGAAGTCGAAACCACCCGCCGCGGCATCGAGCCGTATGTGACCGAAGCCCGGATCAAGGAGGCGATCATCCGCCGCCACGACCTGCGCCAACCGGTTTCGGAAAACATCCTGGAAATCGAAGGACACACCATCCGCAAAGTCACCCGCCGCTCGAAGTATCTGCTGCTGGAAATCGACGACGGCTCCACGCTACTCATCCACCTCGGCATGTCCGGCAGCCTGCGCGTCATCGATCCGGCGGATGATTGGAAAAAACACGACCATGTCGGCATCACCCTGGGAAACGGCAAACAACTGCGCTTCCACGACCCCCGCCGCTTCGGGCTGGTGCTGCGGCTGATGGAATCCGATCCGCTGTCGCACCCGCTGCTGGAAAACCTCGGCCCCGAGCCGCTGGAAAGCGGCTTCACCGTGGAGCATCTCAAATCCATCTGCGCGAAACGCTCCGCCGCCATCAAACTCGTCATCATGGACTCCAAGGTCGTCGTCGGCGTGGGAAACATCTATGCCTCCGAAGCGTTGTTCCGCGCCGGCATCCGCCCGGATGTCCCGGCTAACAAACTCACGAAACCCCGCCTCGCCAAGCTGGTCGCCGCCATCCGCCAGGTTCTAGCAGACTCTATCGAGGAAGGCGGCACGACCCTGCGCGATTTCCTCAACTCCGACGGCCAGCCCGGCTATTTCAAACAACGCCTCTTCGTTTACGACCGCAAGGGCGAACCCTGCCGCGTCTGTGGCACACCCATCCGCCACAAAGTCATCGGCCAGCGTTCGACGTATTGGTGCCCGCAGTGCCAGAAGTAGGGCAGCGCCGCAGCGGGAAGATCCTCACGTCCACCGGCGCTGCGACGAGCATCGACGGCGGTGCGTCCGCGGGTTCGGGAAAGCCATCCAGCCGCAGCGGTTCGGTGGACCAGCGGTTGCAGGCGGCGGGCGCGATCTGATAGGGCGTGTGATGGACGCGGCCGCAGAAGAGGTCGCCGGACGGGTTCGAGGAAAACAACAGGTAGCGCTCGACGAGAAACCATTCAAGCGATCCGGGTTGGGCGGCTTGGGTGGTTGATGGAGTTTCATATTCGAAGGCGGCATCCTCCGCACCGGACGATTTCCTCCGGCTGTGGTATTCGATGCGGTTGCCGGATTTCACGCTGCGCATCGCCGCATGCTCGTAAGGCAGGTGGAACGCGCGCCGGGCGATTTCCACGGCGAGCGGCTGGTCGCAATCCAGCGAGAAAAACCAGACCCCGGGATTTCCCTGCTCGTCGTAAACGTAGGTGCGCACGTTCAGTTCATGAAACCACGAAAGCCGCGGCACCGGTGGCAGTCCCACCGGCCGCACGCGCTCCATGAAAAATGGAACCACGCCGAGCCAAGCCCTCCCATCGCAGGTATCAACATGCAGTCCTAACGGCAGCCGTGCCGCGATGAGAGCGGGATCGACCGGCCAGTGGAGGAATAACAGCCCTGCCCAGCGCTGGCGCATGACCGGAAAGCCGGGCGGCCGTTGGCAGGCGGCGAGACGTTGTGCGGGGCTGGGAGACATGGCGGAGAGTCGCACGGATTCTCCATCGCGCAGGCTATTTCGCGAGCTGGCCTTCGAGCACCTTCCACACGTTTTCCGCGACGACTTGCTGGCCCTCGGCCGTGGGATGAATCCGGTCGGGTTGATTGAGTTTTTCATCGCCGCCCACCCCCGCGAGCAGGAACTCCACCCGTGCCGTCTTCTTCTCACCTGCAATCTCCGAAAACACTGCCTTGAACTCGGTGGCGAAGGCACTGCCGAAATTTCCCGGTATCTCCATGCCTGCCACGATCACCTTGATGCCCGGACTTTTCGCCCGCGCCTTGTCGATGATCCCTGCGAGATTCTTCGACATCTGGCCCGGGGAAATCCCGCGCAACCCGTCATTCCCACCCAGCGCGACGACCAACACGTCCGCGCCCTCGCTGCCGAGCGCCCAGTCGATCCGGCGCAGCCCGCCGGCCGTCGTATCGCCGCTGACGCCCGCGTTTTTCACCGTGTAGGGCAGTGCGGCGGCATCGATTTTTTTCTGCAACAGCGCGGGATAAGCCTCGTCCGGATCCAGCCCGTAGCCGGCGGTGATGCTGTCGCCGAGGATCAGGATGCGCTTCCTGCCGGAGTTTGCATTCCCCGCGTCTTGGGCGAATAGTGCGCCGCCCGTCACCAGCACGAGGCCTAACTTCAGTAAATTTCGCATGCCCGCCAACCTAGAACCATCGCCGGAAGCTGTCAAACGACCCATCCTCGAAATCGCCGGCTTGAAAAAAATCCACCGCACCGCGAGCCACGAGCTGACGGTGCTCCACGGTGTGAACCTGAGCCTCGCGGCGGGCGATACCTGTGCGATCATCGGTCCGTCCGGCAGTGGGAAAACGACCCTGCTCGGCCTCTGCGCCGGACTGGACGACGCGACGGCCGGCTCGGTGAAACTCGACGGCCAGGCGCTTGAATCACTCAGCCAGGACCAGCGCGCCGCCCTGCGCAACCGGCTGGTGGGCTTCGTTTTCCAGAGTTTCCAACTCATCCCCACGCTCACCGCCATCGAGAACGTGCTCGTCCCGCTCGAACTGCGCGGCGAGACCGGCCGCGAAAAGGACGCCGCCGAGCTACTCGCGCAAGTCGGCCTCGGCGACCGGCTCGACCACTATCCGCTCCAGCTATCCGGCGGCGAGCAACAGCGCGTCGCCCTCGCCCGGGCCTTCATCCACCACCCGAAAATCCTCTTCGCCGATGAACCGACCGGCAACCTCGACGCCGAGACCAGCGGCCCCATCGTGGAAATGCTCTTCCGCCTCAACCGCGAGGCCGGCACCGCGCTGGTGCTCGTCACCCACGATCCCGCGCTCGCCGCCAAGGCCCGGCGGGTCGTGAAAATGAGCGGCGGCACCATCATCGCGGAGGAGGAGCATGCCATCTAATTCCCGTTCTCTCCCGCGCAGCCTGGTGACCGCCCTGTTCCACCCGTGGACCTGGCGCATGGCGTGGCGCGACAGCCGCACGCAGCGGCTGCGGTTGGTGATTTTCTCGCTCGCCATCGTTTCCGGCATCGCCGCGCTGGTGGCGATCCACTCGCTCAAGGCCAGCGTGCAGAAGGGCATCGAATCGCAGGCAAAGTCGCTGCTAGGGTCCGATCTCCAGGTTTCCTCGCGCCAGCCGGTCAGCGACGCGGACTTCGCCAAGCTCGCCGCGATGGCGCGGAACATCAGCCGCGAGACGGCGTTTCCGACGATGCTGGGATTCCCTAACGGCGGTGCGCGCCTCGTGCAAATCCGCGGCTTTGAAGGTGCCTATCCGTTTTATGGAACCGTGGAGACGAAGCCGGCGGACGCGTGGCGGAAGCTTCCGGATGAAGCGGGGATTCTGTTGGAGCCGGCGTTGTTGGACCAGTTCCAGGCGAAGGTCGGGGATGAGGTGGAGTTAGGAAACCTCAGGCTGCGGATTCTCGGCGTGGTGGAGAAACCCGCGCCGCGGGCGAGCCGCTTCAGTGGCTTCCCGCCGGAGGCCTACGTGCGGCTTGCGGACATTTCCAAGAGCGGCCTGCTAGGAAAGAACAGCATGAGCTCGCACCAGGTGCATCTG
>JAIFNK010000330.1 GCA_020047775.1 Akkermansia sp.
CATTCGGGGGGCATTGAAAATCCAGCGGCGGCAGCGGTCATGCGCGGAAGATGGCGGATGGTCGTCCGGGAAATCCAGCTTTCATTGATGCGAATCGCGACAAAACAAGGGGTATTTCAGGACTCGGTGTAGGGAAAATGAAGGATAGGCATACCGTCCCATTGGACGACTTGAATATCGGTAATCGCCCATCTGTGGCTATCAGCGGACTGCCCTGAACATGGGGCATGTCTCAATCCAACCCATCATCACTTCAGAAATCCTTTAGTCTCGCCACCTTGGCGATGAGCGCGCTGGCTGTGCCTTCGGTCACGGCCCACCTTGAATCCCATCAAACTAGGCTGGAACGCGGTCCCTGAAACCGGCATCCAAGGCTACAAGGTCTATGTCGGCACAGCCAGCAATCAATACACCTCGACCTACAGCGCCGGCACGAGCCTCAGCTACACCGTTCCGGACCGGGTCTTGGGGACAACCTACTATTTCGCCGTGAAGGCGGTTGGTGCCGACGGTCTTGAAAGCGCTTACTCGCAGGAGATGGCCGTGACCATCGCGCCCCCGCCATTGCCGGTGGGTGGCGGCATGACCACCAACGGCTCGGGCCAGCGCACGCTGAACTGGACTTTTCCAAAGGCGGCTTTGATCTCGTCGCCCGAGTTCGTCATCGAGCAGAGCACGAACCTGGTCAACTGGACGGTGGCCGCCACGGTGTTGCCATCCGCCTCCACGGGAGGCACCACGTTGATGGCGAACTTCTCATGGCCCATGGCAACCTCGGGAAGCCGCAAGTTCTATCGACTCACCGCGAAGAACTGGTTGGGGACGCCCATGACGCCTTGAGCAGGGGTTCTTGCATGATTTGATCAAAAACGAAGGGCGGGTCCGTGAGTGGACCCGCCCTTTTGATTTTTGGCAGAGGTTTTTGCGGAAGCGAATCAATGCCCCTTGGTGGCATCCACGCCGAGCACGCCATCCGAGCCGCTGAGCCTGCTCCATGTTAGTCCGTAGGCCGCGACCCAGATGAAACAGAAGAGAGGGACGATGAATCCGGCGGACATGCCGTCCTTGCTGGTATCGGCGATGTGGCCCATCAGCTTGGGCATGATGGCACCGCCCATGATGGCCATGACGATGAAGGACGAGGCTTTTTTCGCCCGACTGCCGAGGCCGTGGATGCCAAGCGAGAAGATCGTGGGGAACATGATGGACATGAAGAAATAGCTCAGGAACAGGGCGATGGCGGAAGTCCAGCCGAGTTTCAGCAGGACCAGGAGGCTGCATGCGGCGGCGAGAATCGCGAAGAGCCCCAGCACCTTGTGGGCCGGGAATTTCTTCAACAACGCGGCACCGATGAAGCGGCCGGCGAGGAAGAAGATGAAGCCGACGGAGGCGAGAGTGGAGGCGCCCTTGTCACTCAGGCCGAGGATGCCGTTTTTGTGAATTTCAAACCAGTTGCCGAAATAACCGGCTTTCCATGCGTCGGGCACGGCGGGGATTTGCGAGGTCATGTAGTTGATGAAATACGCGAAGACTCCGCACTGCGCGGCGACGTAGAAAAACTGGGTGAGCGTGGCCCCCGAGAAATGCGGGTGGCTCCAGATGCTGTGGTTGGAAATGCCGCGGTTTTTGAGGGCGAAGACCACGGTGCCGATGGCGAGCAGCACGCCCGAGGCCGACCAGAGGGCTTGGGATTCGGTGAGTCCGAGTGACGTGCCGACCGAGGGAATGGCGACGACGGCGGAAACGATCATGCCGATGGCGACGGACAGCACGACGATGTTGAGCCAGAGCAAGCCCATGGCCACGCCACGGTTGGCGACCGGGGCATCGGCCGCGGGGCTGGCGTCGTCGAGGTGGAATTCATCGTCCGACTTGATGTCCGGCAGCTTGCAGAACGAGAAGATCACCGCGAGCACGAGGACGAAGCCGCCGATGGCGGCATAGGGGATCCACAGCGTTTCGGAGCCGGTGCTCTGGCCGCTCGAGTCCTTGCCGTAGAAAAAGGCGGCTCCGGCGATGGGGCCGAAGATCCAGCCGATGCCATTGCAGGACTGGGCGAGGTTGATGCGGGTGGCGGCGTATCGTTTCGGGCCGAGAACGGTGGAGTATGGGTTGGCGACGGTTTCCAGGAAGGTGAGTCCGGACGCGATCACGCAGACACCTAGCAGGAAGGCCGGAAAGGTGGCGATCTTGGTGGCGGGGATGAACCAGAAGCCGCCGACCGCGACCATCAGCAAGCCGGCGATGATGCCGCCCTTGTAGCCGAGCTTGCTGGCGAGCCAACCGGCAGGCATCGCCATCAGGAAATAACCGAGATAGTGGGCGAACTGGACCCAGGCGGACTGGGCGAGCGTGAGGTGAAGTTCCTGTTGGAAGTGCTTGTCCATCACGTCGATCATGCCGTTGCAGAATCCCCAGAGGAGGAAGAGCGAACTGACGAGGGCGAAGGTGACGAGGTGGTTCTTGCCGTCGGAGGTTGTGAAGATGCCGGGTTTACTCATGAGTTTTCAAGATATGGTTTTTTGAAGTGTGGAGTCGTAACTTCCCGTCATTAGGGAAGGGCTTCAGCTGAAAAGTAAAGCCCCATGATGGTGAAGGTAGGGTCCGGTTCGTGATCAGGCCTTGCCGTAGAGCGGGCCGTAGTTGGCGCAGGCGCGGAAGTCCGCTCCCTCGGGGTCGGCAGTGCCGAAGGATGTCCAGGCGCTGGGGCGGAAGACGCGGTCCTCGGCGACGTTGTGCATGTAAACCGGGATGCGCAGCATCGAGGCGAGCGTCAGATAGAGGTGGCCGACGTGGCCGCAGGTCATGACGCAGTGGTTGGCTCCCCAGTGGTTCATCACTTCGTAGGCGCTGGTGAAGGCGCCTTTGCCCGTTAGGACCGGGGCGAACCAGGTGGTCGGCCAGGTCGGATTCGTGCGTTGGTCGAGTGCGTCGTGCACGTCGTCCGGCAGGTCCACGGTGTAGCCTTCGGCGACTTGCAGCGCGGGTCCGAGCCCGTCCACGAGGTTGAGGCGGATCATGGTGGCGGGCATGCCGCCGCGGGTGCGGAAGCGGGTGCTGAGTCCGCCGCCGGGGAAATACTCGGTGATGGACGGGTGCCAGGTGGTGGCCTTGAGGCATTTTTCCACTTCGGCGTCGGTGATCTCCCAGAAGGGTTTCATCACCGGCTTGCCGTCTTTTTCCTGCTCGCCGGTGCCGTCGAGCGCGGCCGGGCCGGAGTTGATGAGGTGGAGGATGCCGTCACCCACGAGCGGGTGGCTGAAGGACTTGCCGCTGGCGGTCTTGATGGCATCGGTGCTCCAGTAGGTGCGGAGGTCGGCGAAGATCTGGGCGGTGTTGGTGAGGAGGTGGCCGAAGAGCATGCCCGCGCCGTTGAGCGCGTCGTTCTCGGTGGCGACGATGTAGGGGGCGCGTTTGCCGTTCCAGTCGAAGGAGGAGTTGAGGATGGCTTCGAGAAAATCACCGTTAGGAAAATGGTCGGTCCACTGGCGCTGGCCCTGGAAGCCGGCGGCGATGGCGTTGTGGCCGTGCGCCTGCTCGCCGAGGCCCATTTCCTTAAGCTTGGGATTGCCGATCATCAGGTCGCGGGCGATCAACGTCATTTTCACGCTGTCCTCCCATTCCTTGTCGATCTGCTCGCGGGACCGGGTGGTGGCGGGGGAGTTGTAGTCTTTGCCTTCCGGACAGTTCGCCTTCACCCAGGCGAGCGCCTTTTCGTATTCGGCGGGGTCGTATTGGCCCTTCACCATGCGGCCGACGAACTCCGTCAGGTCGATGGCTTCCACGCGCATGCCGAACCATTTTTCCCACAGCGTGGGATCGACGACCGAGCCTGCGATGCCCATGGAGGTGCCGCCCATCGAGAGGTAGCTCTTGCCGCGCATCAGGGCGACGGCGAGTCCGCATTGGATGAAGGAAAGCAGCTTGCCACGCACGTCGGCCGGGATTTCCGTATCAGTGGCGGACTGCACGTCCTTGCCGTAAATCCCGAACGCGGGCAGGCCTTTCTGCGTGTGGCCGGCGAGCACGGCTGCCAGATAGACCGCGCCGGGGCGTTCTGTGCCGTTGAATCCCCAGACGGCCTTGGGCAGATGCGGGTCCATGTCCATCGTCTCCGAGCCGTAGCACCAGCAGGGGGTGACGGTCAGCGAGACGCCGACGTTCGAGAGCCGGAACTTGTCCGCGCAATCGGCGGCTTCCTTCACGCCGCCGATGCAGGTGTCGGCGATGACGCACTCGACGGGGGTGCCGTCCGGGTAGCGCAGCTCGGCCGCGATCAGCGCGGCGACGGCCTGGGCCTGCTGCATGGTGCGTTCTTCGAGGGATTCGCGGACGCCGCCGAGGCGACCATCGACGGCCGGACGAATGCCGATTTTTGGATAAGATGATGTCTTCATGAAAATCGTGGTTTGGTGGTTCGATTCCCTCGATTCTTGCACCAGGATTTGATTTGTCAGTCTGAATTTTCGACGAATCCCGAATTCATGCAGTTGGGTGGGGCATGCTGATTCTGTCATGAAATGCATATTATTGTCTTGATTGAGGGTTGGGGGGAAGTGAATTTCGGTCGTGCAGGGGATCCAGACAGCCAGTTCCTATATTTCGCATGAGGTCGAGACCTCGCGGCTTTTTTTCCTGGATCCGGTGGAGGATGAGGATTTTGCCGTGGTATTTGGTGGTTTCGAGCGTTGTGCGGCGGACTATCGGATCGATCGACGGGACTTTCCGTGGTATTCGCTGGAGTTCGTGAGTCATGGTGCGGGTAGGCTCCGTCTGGGAAATGCCGAGGCCGAGCTGGTGCCGGGAAGCTTTTATGTTTACGGGCCGTCCGTGCCCCAGCGGATTGAAACGTCGCCGGAAAATCCGTTGGGAAAATACTTCGTCGGCTTTACCGGCAGGCAGGTGGACGAATTTCTGGAGCGCTACGACATCCAACCCGGGTATATCTCGCGCTGCGCGAAGGGAGAGCCGATTCGGCGGGCCTTCGACACGCTGATCGACCGCGGAATCCGGAAATCCCGGCTCGCCCGTCCGTTGTGCGCGAGCATCACCCGGCAGTTGCTGCTGATGTGCCGGGATGATGCGGCGGATCCCGTGAGCACCGATACTCCGGCCTATGCGACCTATTCGCGTGCCAGGGATTTCATCGAGCGGAGCTACCTCGCCTTCACCTCGCTGGAAGCCATTGCGAAGGCCTGCGGGGTGGATGCTCCCTATCTGTGCCGTCTCTTCGCCCGCTTCCATGACGAGAGTCCCTATCAATTTCTAACCCGTTTGCGGATGGGGCACGCCTCGCGGATGCTGCTGGAGAGCGACGCTTCGGTGAAATCGGTCGCCTCCGCGCTCGGGTTCAAGGATGCGTTCCATTTTTCCCGGGTATTCAAGTCCGTGCACCATGTTCCGCCGTCGCGCTTCCGGCAGTCGATGCACCCGCAGTGGCCGTCCTGAAAGCGGATTGACGAACCGACGCGAAGCGGGATGATTGCCGCGAACCCTCAACCTGACACCACGCCATGTTACAAACCGGTATTCTCAATCCCAACATCCTCGATCTCATCGCCCGCATCCGCCACACCAACACGCTGGTGATTGCGGATTGGGCATTTCCCTACTGGCCGGAGATCGAGACGGTCGATATCTCGCTGACGCGCGGGATTCCGACGGTGCTGGATGTTTTGGACCTGCTGACGCCCGTCTTCAAAATCGGCCGGATCTGGCAGGCGGATGAGTTCGTGACCAGCAACCCCGCGGAAACGGTGGAGCGATTCGCGAAGTCCTTCGGCACGATTGCGTTGACCCGTGAGGCCCATGTGGACTTCAAGAAGCGCGTGCCCCACGCCATCGGATTGATTCGCACGGGAGATGCGACGCCCTATGGCAACATCATCATCGAGTCGGAGTGATCTCACTCGTCAGGTGGCGGAACGGAGCCCGGCGGAAGATCGAGGACGACTCTCAAACGGCTGAAGAGCCGGCCATTCGCTTCCAGTGATTGCGGGATGTAAACCTTCACCTGGTCGATCGGATCGCCGGGCTCGGTGACAAATTTCTCGCCGTGAGTTCCGTTCGCAGGGGTCCATGGGCCTGTCAGGCTGGTGGCCCACTCGACTTCGACGGTGGTGCGATCTGAGCGGCGATAGGTGAATTGCAGATATTCCTCCTCACCCGGGATCGCATCCGTGTCCGCAGAGATGAGCGCGGCCGTGGGTAGAATGGCGCCGTCGGACGCTCTTCCGGGATTTCCGCCGAGGACAAATTCGAGCGCATTGCGGATGCCGTCTCCGTCGGAATCATCGTGGGGACCGGCGACCAGGGATAGGCTCTTGAGCCATTGCGTGAACTCAGCGACAGGGTTTACAACCACCGACACGGTGGCGGGAGTTGAGGTAGCGGCCCCGTCACTAACGGCGAATGTAAAGCTGTCGGTTCCGTTGAAATCAGGGACTGGCGTGTAGGTGGCCACCGCTCCTGTCATGGTGACGCTGCCGTGAGCGGGTTGGGCGGAAACCGCGAAGGTGAGCGCGGTGCCTTCAATACCGGTGCCTGTTAGTGTTGTGACCACCGGTTCGTCCTCGTCCACGGATCGGGATTGCTGGATGGCAACCGGCCCGTTGTTGATGGGTGCGACCGTGAGAGTAATGGTCGCGGGGGCGGATGTCAGGTCGCCGTCGGTCACGGTGAAGGTGAAGCTGTCGTTTCCGTTGTAATCCGCCGCTGGTTTGTAAGTCAGATTAGGGGCGGTGCCGGTCAATGTGCCCATGTTCTTTGAGATCAACAAGAACCGCAATTCACCGCCCTGCATTCTCCCGCGCGAATCCTACCGCAATCAGGGCAAAGTCCGGCACCGCACCATCGCCAACCTCAGCTCCTGGCCTGACGACCTTGTCTTCGGACTGCGCGAACTTCTCAAGAACCACCTGCAAAATCAAGGATTCGGAGGAGCGGATCAGGATGTCTGAAACCGCACGAATCGGAATCGCTGCAAGTCACTTGTTGACCTGCCAAACAAGGAATTGATCGCCTCGAAGTGTTGCCTGATGAGTGGGTCGACTGGGAGAGTGGACGATTTTGAGGTGGATCAGCGAATGTGTGGTCTGAAATAAGAGGTACAGCGTCTACAATTCCCAAAAAATGATCGGTCTTGGCACCTGGATCCCGATTTATTTCACTGATTATAAGTGGGTTGTGGAATCGTTTGGGAAAATTCTCAAAAAACATCACAAAATGGATTGACCCGCGTCGTCGGGTCGGAATAGGTTCCGCCCGTCGCCACGACGGAGGGCGACCGAGAGACAGAATGTCGATCGCGGTGCTTACTTCGGTAAACCCACCCGATCGGCTTTTTAGTCCCCTCGAAACAAGCTCTTTGACAGTATGGCTCAGCGGAAATCGTGCCAAGTATCGATGCAAATCGGTCCGAGGCGGTCCTAAGCAGACAAGGTTTCGCTGAGAAGAGGAAAAAGATTAAATTGTGCGCTGCGCGTCGGGGAGTCGTAAGACTCCGGTCGAAAGACAACGATGCGTGGAAGTCGGGCTCACGGCCCGACACCCCGATTTAAAGTCAAAGAGGAGTTCGCTCCGAATTGGTGAGTAAATCAATTTTTACGGAGAGTTTGATTCTGGCTCAGAACGAACGCTGGCGGCGTGTTTAAGACATGCAAGTCGCACGGGATTGGATGAGTAGTAATACGAGTTCAGTCTAGTGGCGCACGGGTGAGTAACATGTGAATTACATGCCCTTCAGTGGGGAATAGCCCAGGGAAACTTGGATTAATACCCCATGGTATCGCAAGATTAAAGGTGGCCGCAAGGCTGTCGCTGAAGGATTGGTTCGCACCCTATCAGCTTGTTGGTGAGGTAATGGCTCACCAAGGCTACGACGGGTACCTGGTCTGAGAGGACGATCAGGCACACTGGAACTGAGACACGGTCCAGACACCTACGGGTGGCAGCAGTCGAGAATAATTCACAATGGGGGCAACCC
>JAIFNK010000066.1 GCA_020047775.1 Akkermansia sp.
CCCCGGTAGCGCTTCAGCCCGTGCATCGTGGCCAGAGTGTCGCGCGTGCGGTGGATCAGCCCGTGAGTCGAGAGGTAGCCGAGATCCACGGCTGACAGATTGGCCAGCAGCGCCAGGCCCAGGTTCGTCGGCGAGGTCCGTGAGGCGGTCACCGAAACCGGCACTTCCTGATAGTTGTCCGGCGGAAGCCAATTCTCACCAGCGGTGACGAAGGTCTCGAAAAAGTGCCATGTCTTGCGGGCCGTGCGACGCAGGAAAAGCAATTGGTCCTCCGCCAGATCCGGCGCGGGTGTCTCGATGGGCAGGCTGATCCACCAGGCGATCCACGGGGCGGCCAGCCAAATGACGAGCACGGGCAGCGCCACTTCCATTTGCACGGGCCGGATGGCGGCGAGGAACACGCCGGCTAACAGCGACGTCACTGGCACGATCCACATGGTGGCGTAAAAACCTGACAGGCCCGCGCGGGCGATCCCTTCCGAATCACTGGATGTCCGCCATTCGAGCAGGCGTTTGCGCGTCACCAGCAGTCGCAACAGGGTTCTTCCGATCGCGTCGAGGCTGATGAATGCGTCGTAGGGAAGAAATGCGAGGGTGAGAAAGATCTGCGCGGACTGCCGACCGATCGAGCCGGACACTCCCCGCAGGTGCATCTTCCATGGCAGATCGGCGGGCTTGCGAACCACGTCAACAATCGTCGCCAGCAACCCCGGTAGCACCACCATCGCCAGGACCAGCAGCACGCCCAGGCCGCCGAGTTCGGGAAGCAGCCACCAGCCGCCCAGGATCAGGATTACCAGTCCGACCGGGACGAGACTTCGTCTCAGGTTGTCGAAAATCTTCCACAGCGAAAGCGCGGAGAGTGGATTGGCGATCCGCCGCGCATCCGGCCCGGGAACCCGCGGCAGCAGCCATTGGGTGATCTGCCAGTCACCACGGATCCAGCGGTGGCGGCGGTCGATGTCCACATTGTAGCGGGACGGATGTTCTTCGTAAAACTCGACGTCGCTGACCAGCGCCGAGCGGACATGACACGACTCCAACAGATCGTGGCTGAGGATCGCATTTTCGGGAAACCGCCCGTGCAGGGCTTTTTCAAACGCATCCACATCATAGATCCCCTTCCCGATGAACGATCCCTCGCGGAAGACGTCCTGATAGACATCGGACACTTCCCGGGTGTATGGATCGATTCCCGCGTCTCCGGCGGAGAGCCTGACAAACCAAGATCGCCGCGAGGTGGGGAGGCTCACGCCCACGCGCGGCTGAAGGATGCCGTAGCCCTCGGCGACGACGCCACGGCCGGCATCGAACCGCGGATGATTGAGCGGATGCGCCATCGTTCCGACGAGCCGGCGGGCGGATTCCCGCGGCAGTTGGGTGTCGGTGTCGAGCGTGATGACATACTTGATGGCGGGCAGGATGCCGGTGTCGCCCACCACTTCGGAAAAGCACCCGCGCGAGCCGCCACGGAGCAGCGAGTTGAATTCCATCAGCTTCCCCCGCTTGCGTTCGTAACCCATCCACAGCCCCTCGCCGGGATTCCAGCGGCGCGGCCGGTGAAACAGATAGAAGGACGAGGTACCGCCGGACGCATACTTCAGATTGAGCGTTTCCACTCCGTCACGGATCCGCGCCAGCAGTCCGGCGTCTTCCGGCAGGACTTCCCGGGCGGCGTCCCGGAAATCCGTCAGCAGCGCGAAATACAGGTTCGGATCCCGGTTGGCTAGATAGTGGATTTCCAGGGTCCCGACGAGGCGGTCCACCCCCTCCACGCTGGTGATCATTGTAGGCACCACCACCATCGTCCCGCATTCCGCAAGAATGCCCGTGGAGAAATCCATGCGTGCCAACCGGTGCGGCTTCACCAACAACGTGCTCAACCAGTTCATCAATCCCACGGCCAACTGGCTGGCGCACAGCAGGAAGATCAGCGTGAAAACGACCAGTCTCCAGCCATCCACACCCAGCGCGAGCGCCAGCCACACGAATCCGGACGTGGCTAACAGGATGAGCGCTCCCACGCCACCCGCATAGAATGCCAACGGATGGGAGCGGATCCGGCGTTCAATGCCGGCACACCAGTGGCGGCGGACCCTTGCGGCGCGCTCAAGAACCGGAAGGCCCTTGTCGATGAGGTAGTAGCCGACATGCGCGGTCCTGTCGGCGCGCCCGTTCCGGAGTGCCGCCTTCCCCGGCCAGCTCCACGGATTTGCGGGCGACCTCATTTTCTGATAGATTCCCGTGCCGCGCGACGGTCTCCACCGAATGCCGGTATTGGTCCCGCGTCGCGAAATCCATGTCGCCATAAACGTCGGCAGGGTCGGCCCGCAAGGAGACCTCCACCACGCTCAGAGTTTCCACGAACTCCTTCCAGTCCATCGCGCTGAGAAAACGCAGGCTGCCGATGCTGTGGCTCACGGAAACCTGGTCGGCCGCCTGATTCTGGCCGTCCATGTGAACCAACTGCTCGATTAGCTCGCCCTGCTCCGCGAGGCGCTCTTCCAGCCAGGCGCAGGCGAGCTGGAGCGCCGGACCATTCTGGGAAAGCCGCAGGGAGAACTGCGCCACAAATGCGCTGGAGAGCGAGAGCTCGGACTTCGCCATGTCCGCCACGACGATGACCAGCCGCGAGGGGGTCGTCTCCGCGATTTGCAGGAGGCTGTCCATCCACAGGTCCGCTAGATCCCGGTCTTCCCTGGCGGTGTTGAGGCGGTCGGTGACCCGCCGGAGGTTTTCGATCAAGCCGAGCCGCAGCATGATCGGGATCGCCCACAACTCGCCGAGCTTCAGGGCGGCCACCGCCTGATAGGAATCGATGAACGCGCCGAGCTGCCCCGCGTCTATCCGCGCGTCAACGTGCGAGATCAACTCCAACACGATGTCATAGACACGAGGCTGTCCGGCGGACGGACCGTCCGTGAGCCGGGGCAGCTGCCGGCTGTAGCCGCGCGGCAGGTGCCGCCGGGCCATCTCGACCTGTTCCTCGATTAGATAGAAATTATCCAGCATCCACTCCGCCGCCGGAGTGAGACGGCGCCCCGACTCCACTCCGCAGATAGCGCGGTTGAAGACACGGAGGCTCCGCTCGTTCGCGTCGAGCCGGGCCAGCAGGTTATTCGCAGTCCTACCGGCGACGATCTTGTGGCCCGCTGCGATGGTCCGGGCGTGGCGCGCCAGTTGCTCGACACTGAACAACTCGGCGCGCAATGGCAGCTCGCTGGAGCCCGGACGCACCTGCCTGGTCTTCCATGATTGCCAGCCTGTCGGAAGAATCCACATGGGCTGTCCTCGCGATCAATCCGGTTTGCAGGGACTCCGACGGGCGACTAGAAAGCCCAGCAGAGCTCCCACGCCGATGCCGATGAGCACGGTCTGATAAAGATTGTCGTGCAGGACAAAGTCGGCAGCCCGCGTTTCCTTGACGGCGCGCTTGCGGGCTATTCCATAAAGGTCCCTGCCGCGGTCGAGGACGGCGGAGAGCCCCTTGCAGGCTTCGTCATAGCGAGCGCCGGCGGCGCTGGCGGTGGAGTCGATCAAATGACCGGCGTCTTCCGCCAGGTTTTCCACATCATTGCGTAATTCACTCATTGGGTAGTTCATGTTTCCGTGGTCTAATTCTTGACCACCAGAGACTCACCGATTTCACAAATCCGTGGAATGGGGTGTAACCCTACCGGAAAGATGATTCAAAGGATGGTCACCTGCACGCTGCTCTCGATGACGCCGACCGCGATGGCGTAGCGCGTCAGACCGGCGGTGTCGTGGATGTCGAGCTTGTCCATCAGGTTTCCTCGATGTTTCTCCACAGTCTTGATGCTGATGTTGAGTTCCGACGCGGTTTCCTTGTTGGCCTTGCCCTCCGCGATCAGCTGGAACACCTCCACTTCCCGGGAAGTCAGCTGGGCGGCCTTCTTGCACAATGATGACATGCGCTTCCCGGGATGGGTGTTGAGGCGGCCGAGCCGCCTGGAAATTGAATTACTGAAAAACGTGTTTCCAAGGTAGACTTCGCGGATCGCCCGACAGACATCGCTGGCAGAGGTTTGTTTGAGAAGGAAACCCATGGCACCGGCCCCGATCGCGTCGTTGACGTAGGCATCGTCATTGTGTGCGGAGAGGATGAGCACTTTGATCCCGGGATGCGCCTTGAGAATCTGCCGGGTGGCCTCAAGCCCGTTCAGGCGAGGCATGGCGATATCCATCAAGACCACATCGGGATGGAGTTTCTCCACCATTGCCACCGCTTGCCGCCCGTCCTGCGCCTCGCCCACGACGTCCAGGCCGGTATCCCGTTCAAGCATCATGCGGAATCCCTCACGGACAATCATGTGGTCCTCTACAAGTAGTACGGTGATGATTTTCATGAAATATACTGACAGGAATACGGACCCACAATCGGGTGATGGACAAACTAGGCGAATACGATCGCAAGTAAAGGGATGCTCCTCAATCCGGCTGCCGACCTCCATGGGGTGAAACCCTACTTGACTCCCTTCAAAACCCGCGGCAACCGGAGGGCGCCCCCTTTCGTCCACGCACCAGGACGGTGCGCATCAGACCCGGGCCGGAGTTGTCGGATTTGAAAAACAACTCGAATTGATCTCAAGCCCGGAGGAAGCTGCGCTCACACAGGCGACCGCCATTTCGCCAACCCAACACGCCACCATGCCTCCCCTTCCCCGCAAGCTTCTCATCATCGGCGGCGGCTTCGCCGGACTGGAATGCGCCCGACGCCTCGCCAACGACGACCGCTTCGAGATCACGCTGGTGGACCGCACCAACCACCATCTCTTCCAGCCGCTGCTCTATCAAGTCGCCACGGCATCGCTCGCCGGGCCGGACATCGCCCGCTCGATCCGGCAAATCCTCGCGAAAGCAAGGAACGTCACCGTCCTGATGGATGAAATCACCGCCATCGACCCCGCCGGAAAAACCGCCACCGGCAGCTCCGGCACGACTTATTCCTTCGACGACCTCTTGTTAGCCGCAGGTGCCCGGACCGGCTATTTCGGAAACGACGACTGGGCGAATCACAGCCTCGGCCTCAAATCCCTAGCAGACGCTCAGAACATCCGCCGCACCGTCCTTTCCAATCTTGAACGCGCCGAACTCACTACCGACGAGACGGAGCGCAAGCGCCTGATGACCGTCGTCATCGTCGGCGGCGGACCGACCGGAGTGGAGTTGGCCGGAGCCTTTGCCGATCTCGTCCATCGCTCCCTGAAATCCAACTTCCGCCGGATCGACACCAGCAAACTCCGCATCATCCTCATCGAAGGTTCCGAACTCGTGCTGGATGCCTACAATCCCGAGCAATCCGCCTACGCCCGCCAGCGGTTGGAGAAACTCGGCGTCGAAGTCCGGACCAGCACCCGGGTCACCAACGTCCGCCATGGCGCCCTCGACTTCAAGGACGGCAGCGTGCTCGAAGCCGCCGCCATCATCTGGGCCGCCGGGATTGCCGCCAATCCGCTCGCCGCCACCCTCGGCGTCCCCACCGACCGCGCCGGTCGTATCACTCCGAATCCCGATTTGTCCGTCCCCGGCCATCCTAACATTTTCCTGGCCGGCGACATCGTCAACATGAAGGATTGCGATGGCCAAATGGTTCCCGGAGTCGCGCCCGCCGCCGTCCAGATGGGGGCTCACGTCGCCAAGGTGCTCCAGGGCGACCATGAAAACGCGGTGGCCCGACCGTCGTTCGATTACTTCGACAAGGGCATGATGGCCATCATCGGGAAAAACTACGCCGTCGTGAAAGCCGGAAAACTCCGCCTCCAGGGATTCATCGCCTGGCTCGCGTGGCTCTTCATTCACATCACGTTCCTGGTCGGTTTCAAAAACAAACTCTCCGTCCTGCTCGGCTGGGCTTACTCCTACATCGTCAATAATCCCGAAGCCCGCATCATCGTCAATCCGCCCACCGCTTGCGCACCGGGCAAACCGCCGTCTAACTGACGACAAACCGCCCGCCCGTGGCCCGCTCCTGCAATTTAGTTCGGACCTCCTAAATACCCGGAAACACTCCATCCGGTATTGATGGCGAACTTTCAACACCACATCTAGTGTACCCCGCACTTCGCGGATTGCAGAACCGCCGGTTCAGGGTAGTGTCCCTCCGCCCACTTCCCTCTCGGGCTTCACCCTCAACCACACTCCTATCTGAATGTATCTCAAGACTCTCGAAATCCACGGCTTCAAGTCGTTCGCGGATAAAACCGTGTTCGAATTTGCCAAAGGCGTGACCGGCATCGTCGGCCCCAACGGCTGCGGCAAGTCCAACGTGGTCGATGCGATCCGCTGGGTGCTCGGCGAAACCTCCGCCAAAGCCCTCCGCGGCGGCGAAATGGCGGACGTCATTTTCAACGGCACCGAGAAGCGCAAACCGCTCGGCATGGCTGAGGTCACGCTGACGATGGCCGACTGCGAAGGCCCGCTGAAGGTGGATTTCAACGAAGTCGCCCTCACCCGCCGGGTCTTCCGCGACGGGCGCTCGGAATACCGGATCAACGGCACGCTTTGCCGCCTCAAGGACATCCACGACATGCTCATGGACACCGGCATCGGCCGCACCGCCTACTCGATCATGGCGCAGGGCCAGATCGACCAGATCCTTTCCTCCAAGCCGGAAGAGCGTCGCGCGGTGTTCGAGGAAGCCGCGGGCATCACGAAATTCAAGCGCGAGAAGAAGGAAGCGCTGCGGAAACTTGAATTCACCGAAGCCAACCTGCTGCGCGTTTCCGACGTGTTAGCCGAACAGGAACGCCGGATGAATTCCCTCCGCCGCCAGGTCGCCAAGGCCCGCCGCTATCAGACACTCGCCGCCGACACGCGGGTGCTCGACACCCACCTCGGCCACAAGAAATTCGTCGAACTCACCGCCGAGCGGGATGAGCTGGTGGTCTCCATCCGTAGCCTCGAAGTCCGCGACACCGAGCTGGAAATGCAGCTTCCCGCCAAGGAAGAAGCCGTCACCGAAGCGCGCACCGCCGCCCGGATTTTCGAGGGCGAACTCGCCGAACTCCGCCAACGCCTCAACGAGCACCGCAACGCGTTGAACTCCGCCGCCGGCCGCATTTCCTTCAACGACGAGCGCAAGGCCGAGCTCGAATCCCGCATCCGCCAGAACCACGAGGACATCGCCGAGACCCGCGAAAAACTCGCCAAGCAGGAGTTCGAATTCATCGCCGCGAACGAGTCACTCGACCAACTCAGCCGCATCATCGCCGAGAAGGAAATCCAACTCGCCGAGCAGGAAAGCCGCACCAAAGGCACCCGCGAGGAGCGCGAAACCATCGAAACCGCCCTCCGCGAAACCCGTGGCGAGGCGAACCGCACGCAGACGATCATCGCCTCGATGCAGGCGAAAATCGAAAGCGCGCTCGCCCAGCTCGAAGGCAACCGCGAACGCTCGCGCCAGCTTGGCGATGAAGAACAACGCCTCACGTTAGAGCTTGAGGAATTCCGCGCCGAGCAGGCCCGCATCGCCGGCGAGGTCGAAGCCACCGGCTCGATGTTAGCCGAGTTGACCGAAGCCTTCCAGGTCGCCGAGCGCACCTATCAGCACACCCGCGGTGACCTTGATGCCGCCCGCGTTGCTTCGATCGAATCGAACAAGGTGCTCGCCCAGCGTTCCGCGCGTTTCGACGCCGTCCGCCAGCTTGTGGAAAGCGGCGAGGGCTTCGAAAAAGGCACCCAGAACGTGCTCAAAGGCCTCGGAAATCCGGACCAGTTCAAGCCCGGCATCCACGGCGTGCTCGCCTCATTCATCGAGGCGGATAACACCTGCGCCCGCGCCATCGAGGCCGCGCTTGGAAACCATCTCCAAGCCGTGCTCGTCCAGGACCAGGCGATGGCGGAAGCGGTCATCACCCGCCTGACAGAAAAGCAGTTAGGCGTCGCCGCCGTGCTGCCGGAAACCTTCGTCGGCCACTCCGCCGGCACCCAGATGGAGTCGCTGCCGGAAGGCGCGA
>JAIFNK010000100.1 GCA_020047775.1 Akkermansia sp.
GAAATGGAAAGCATTCTTCGACCAATATCGAGACCGCCTCGGGCAACTGCGCATTGTCGATCCTGCTTGTGGCTCCGGTGCCTTTCTCATTCAGGCGCTCAACCGCCTCGTCGAGGAATACCGCTGGATCGTCGCTGAAGAAGAGCGCATCACCGGCGAGCGCAGGCTGTTCGATAAGGATTCCATCATCCGCTCCATCCTCTCCCACAACATCTACGGCGTGGACATCAACCAGGAGTCCGTGGAAATCACCAAACTCGCCCTCTGGCTCCACACCGCCGCTCCCGGCCAGCCGCTCTGCTCGCTCGACCACAACATCCGCTGCGGCAACAGCCTCGTCGGCCCCGACTTCGACGCTTTCTACAACCAGCGCCACAGCACCCTCTTCGCCGCCGCCGATCCCAACGAACGCGAGCGCATCAACGCCTTCGACTGGCACGCCGCCTTCCCTGAAGTCTTCTCCCACGGCGGCTTCGACTGCGTCATCGGCAACCCGCCCTACATCAAGCTCCAGCACTTCCGCCGCGCCCAGGACGACACTGCCGCCTACCTCGTCGAAGCGAAAACCCCCGATGGCATCCCGCTCTACGCCAGCACCCAGAGCGGCAACTTCGACATGTATCTGCCGTTCATTGAAAAGGGCATCCGCATCCTCAAACCTGAAGGCCGCATGGGTTACATCGCCCCCAACGTCTGGATGGTCAACGAATACGGCAAACCCCTCCGCCAGTTCATCCGCCACACCCGCACCCTCGACCGCTGGCTCGACTTCAAGAGCCACCAGATCTTCGACGAAGCCATCACCTACACCGCCCTCCAATTCTTCCGCGGCTCCGCCGTCCCCGCACTCACCTGCGCCTTCGCCCCCGACGGCAACGCCGCCGCCATCCATTGGGAAAACGCCGACCGAATCCCGTATGAGGAACTGCCGGAGGAAGACGCGTGGACCCTTGCGCCAAAGGCGGAAATGGAGTTGATCGGACGGTTGAGAGCAACGTGCAAGACACTTGAAAATTGCGCCAAAGGAATAGTCGTCGGCATCCAAACAAGCGCCGATCATATCTATCACCTCAAGCGCACTGGAACGAATCGATACGAAACAAGCGCAGGCCTTCAGGTTGCCATCGAGGATTCGTTGATGCATCCACTGGTCTCTGGACCGGAGGCTAAACGCTATCTCAGTCCACAATCCGACACCTATTTGCTCTTTCCTTATTCGCAGACGAGAGATCAGAAAGTTCGGCTGATTTCTGAAAGCGAAATGCGGTCAACTTATCCACTCGGTTGGACCTATTTGAAGTCCAACGAGCTTGAGTTGCGGAGACGAGAGAAATGCAAGATGGATGATGATGAAAATTGGTGGGCTTACAATTACCCCAAGAATCTCGACAAACAGGAAACGCCCAAGCTCATCGTCGCTCAAACAGTGCCCTCACTCAGGGTTTGCAACGATGCAAACGCCGCGTTTTATCTGAACAATGTCAGGGTCAACGGCATTCTCACGAATCACGCTGATGAAGGGTGGTTCTTGCTTGGAGTCTTGAACGCCTTGGTTTGCGACTTCGTCTTCCGCCGAACAGCTAAAGCCAAGGAAGGCGGCTACTACGAAGCCAACAAACAATTCATCGCCCCGCTCCCCATCCCGGACGCGACGCCCGAGCAGCGCGCGGAAATCGGTATTCGTGCCCGCGAGTTGCAGGAACTCCACACCCTCCGCCGCGACACCATCGCCAAGCTCGACCAGCGGCTCCACAGCGCCCAAACCACCCCGGTTTCTCCCGCGCCCAAGGAAGAATGGCTTTGGTCTTCCATCAGCACCCCCGCCACTTGGAAGCAATCGCCTGCGGCCCCCGCCGGACTCAGCGCCCGCGACCTCACCGCCTGGGCCAAGCAACAACACGCCGCCGCCCTCCAAGAGCGCCTCGACACCTTCGACGCCCTGCTCCAACCCGGCGCATCCCTCACAGTTACGTGTACCGACGACGAACTCGCCCTCCACATCGCCGGCCGAGAAGCCCTCCACCTCTACGACAAGCCCGACACCCCCTTCCTCGCCGCTCAATGGCGCCACGCCCTCCGCGGCATCAACGTCACCGAATCCTTCAACGCCACCCGCCTCCTCAAACTCCTCCTCACCCTCCGCACCACCACCGAGGACACGCTCCGCGACCGCATCGTCGCCCTCGACACTGAAATCACCACCCTCGACCAAACCCTCGCCACCAAGGAATCCGAACTCAACGCCCTGATTTACCAACTTTACGGTCTCACCGCCGAGGAAATCGCGATGGTGGAAGGTGGGTGAGCAGTGGCGGCGATCAGTGGTCGCCGTTTTTTCATTTACCTCCGAAAAAAGAACTGAAATCTGAAAATGGCCAAAAGACCCCTACAAAAACCCGCTTTCTACAAGCTGTGTAACGCGATCGAGAGTACGTATTATTACAGCATCCTGCAATTGACTCATCCATCACAAATCCAAGGACGCAATGCTCCAAGCTTCAATACACTCTCAGCTTTCATGCTCGCAATAGCCATCTGGGAGTCGTATCTGAACTTCATTTTTTTTACTCCACTGACCAAGTTTGAATTTGGCGCTGACCTACACAAAAAAATGACAATCATGTCCAAAGGCCTGGACAAAATGAGCATCGAGGACAAAACGGTCGCATTACCTATGATTGCTTTCAATAAGACCTACGATAAGGGGGCTATGCCCTTCCAGGATTTCAAGATTATGATCTCTATCAGGAACTCTGTGACGCACAACTCGTTTGATTCTGCCCCAGAAAATGCCGTAATAGCACTCAAAGACAAGGGTCTATTGCTTGAGCCAAACCCGGAATTTCCACCGCGCATGCAGTCGTGGGATGACGAAATTTCGACTCTTGAAGTTATTCGATGGTGCATCAACACGATTGCGAAAATGGAAGAAGAGCTGATGAAGTTTCCGTCTGAAATGAAGTCCGCACCATACAAGATGCTCAGGGAAATTTCCAGTGCCCAGGCGGATGAGCGCCTGCGCAACAGATTCAAATGACATGGGTCGGGTCCGCCTCATGATTCACATCTCGCTCATCGATTCAGTGCCAGCAGATCAACTCCTTCCGTGCGCTCAGAGGGATTTGGCTTGGATCACTGGGGAAATGCCGCTTAGGTTTCGTCTGGTAAAGCGATGGGAATTCATTTGGTAGAACGGACTTTTGAGATTTGCGGGCCTTCAGGGCTCGGGGCTGCTCCGCGTCCTGAATTGGTGGGGCCGGTGTTGTCGAGGCTGCATGACACGCTGGTGGATTCCGTGCGGATGGGTTTCCTGCACGCAAGCCGCACGCGCGGACGGATTCCCCGGGGTCTTGAGGCTGCAGCGGATGTCCGCTTCATCGGCATGGACGGAAGCGGAGACAATATCACCAAACTGCACTTTCAGGTCGCCCGATTCGGCGACGTTGCGGCGGAGTTGTTCGAGCAACGCCAACTCTGGGACGATGGTCCCCAGCCGGAGCAGACGGCGTTCGATTTGCTGGCCTTGTCTCTGGGTGATGTCCGGAACAAGCAGGAGGACAGCAGCCGCTTCGACCACGGACTTCTCAACCGCTTCGCAAGTTACCGGACGGCGTTGAAGCGCGGAGTGGAGTCGATCCGGATCGATGGCGGCTCCGCACAGCAGGCGCAGATCGACCTGCTTTTGATTGATGCCTCGGATCAGCTTCGGAGACAAACCCCGCCATCGCGCCGGGTGAGGCTATGCGCCAAGTTGGACATGCTGGGAGTGAGCCGCAAGGTCATGGGCTTGTATCTGGAAGACGGCACGCCCGTCACCGCCCTGTGGAATGCCGATGAATTCGCCGGTCTGGCGAGTTTCCTCGACAAGGATGTGGTGATCGAGGGATTGGCCGTGTTTCGCCCCTCGGGCAAGTTGTTGCGGATCGATGCCGATGCGATTGCTGCGGCTGGCGCAGTTGATTCCTATTTCTCAACCCTGCCGCTACCCGGTGTCGCGGATTACGCCGCCGCCGTGCGGACCCGACCTGGAACCTCTCCCTACAAAGAACTACTGGGCATGATTCCGGCCGAGGAATCAGATGAGGAATTCCTCACAGCCATGGAAGCGATGGACTGATGAGTGGCGGCTACTACCTTCTGGATACCAATGTGCTGCTTCACTGGCTGCGTGGCGGCGGCGTTTGCACAACCATCGACGGTCAGTTTGGACTGACGACATCCGTTTTTCGTCCGTTGGTGTGCGAAGTGACGCTGGGTGAGATCGAGGCCTTCGCCATGAGCAGCAAGTGGGGCGATACGCGGCGGCAGAAATTGTCCGAAGTCCGGAAGAAACTGGTCGTGATCGATCTGACGGATGAACGGATATACCGGGCGTTCGCGGAATACAGCACACTGGCCAAAAACAACGGCTTTGCCATTTTTCACGACAAAAACGATCTTTGGATTGCCGCAGCCGCCAAAGTCAGCGGAGCCACGGTGCTCACGACTGATGCAAAAGGCTTTAAACCGCTGCGCGACGGCAAGCATCTCGATGCCGTAGTGCTGGACCCAAAAACCGGCTGGCCGGTGCCATGACGCGCCTTCTCATCTTTTCTTTATTAACGCCCATCTGCGTTCATCTGCGGTTCAATTGATCTTACTTGATTCAAGAACCGGCAACGCCGGAGTCCTCTCATAGCGCGTGGGATCCGGCAGGCCCGCGAGAATAAACGCCTCGCGCCGTTCGACGCAAGTTCCGCAGGTGGCACAGTGGATTTCGCCGCCTTTGTAGCAGGACCAAGTTTCGAAAAAATCGATGCCGAGGGCCTTGGCCCGTTGGCGTGCGTTGAAGCCGGCTTGTTCGCGAATTTGGGAGATCCGGAGTTCCGGGCAGGCTTTTGCGGCGAGGACGAAATTCGTGACTGCCCCGGACAATTCGCCGCGATTGCGGGTTTATGACCCATGAGGCTGTGATTCCGTCACCTGCGGTTCCCGCTTGTAATCATTTTCCAACCCTCCATCATCCTAACGAAACCGACCCGGGAAAACCCCTAATCTCTCCTCGCCCTTCCCCATGAGTTCCGAAATCAATGACATTAACTCCGTGGCCCGGGTGTCGGGCGCGATCATGGATGAACTTTCCAAGGCCATCGTCGGCCAGCAGGAAATCGTCACGGGGCTGGTCGCCTCCCTGTATGCCAACGGCCACTGCCTGCTCATCGGCGTGCCGGGACTTGCCAAGACCCTGCTGGTGCAATCCATCGCACGCGTGCTGGGCGTGGATTTCAAACGCATCCAGTTCACCCCCGACCTGATGCCGGCCGACATCCTCGGCTCCGAGGTGATCCACGAGAACCAGGGTCGCATGGAATTCCGTTATCGGCCGGGGCCCGTGTTCACCAACCTCCTGCTCGCGGATGAAATCAACCGCACGCCGCCCAAGACCCAGTCCGCGTTGCTGGAAGCCATGCAGGAACGCCGCGTCACCATCGCCGGTGAGAACCGCGCGCTGCCGGATCCGTTTCTCGTCGTCGCCACCCAGAACCCGATCGAACACGAGGGCACCTATCCGCTGCCCGAGGCGCAACTCGACCGCTTCATGTTCTCGCTCGATCTCGACTATCCGGCGCGCGATGAGGAGATGGAAATCGTCCGTCGCACCACTATCGGGGAGTTTCCCCAGACCGCGCCCGTCGTCTCCGGCCACGACATCCTCGCCATCCAGAAGATCGTCCGCGCGATGCCGGTGGCCAATCACATCCTTGCCTACGCGATCGATCTAACCGCCTCCACCCGGCCGAAACGTGCCGGTGCAGGCAAGACCGCGGAAACCTACATCGAGTGGGGTGCCGGTCCGCGCGCGTCGCAGTATTTGATTCTCGGAGCCAAGGCCTTCGCCCTGATGGCCGGACGCGCCGCACCTGAAACCGCCGATGTCAGGCGGGTGGCGCAACAGGTGCTGTCCCACCGCATCGTGCCTAACTACCGCGCCACCGGTGAGGGGCTCAAAGCCCGCGACATCGTGGCGGAGCTGGTCAAGGAAGTGCGGGAGCCGGGTTATTAGAATCACCGTCATTTCCGCCATGGCCGCGAATCCACCCGAGCTTCCCGGTTCCGCCATGCGGCGGGCCATGGATGAAGCGCGCCGGAATGCCGTCGCCGGGGTGTCGCTGCCGCCCCCGCTGCCGCGCCACACGCTGGACGCGCGCCCGCCGGGAACGCCGCCGCCGCTGCCCACCCGGGTTTACGCCACCATCCAGGAATCCGCCGCCGAGGCCGCGGAAAAACTCCGTTCGCACCGTGCTTCGGAATTGTTGGACGAGGGCGAGATGGCTCGTTTCAAGAACCTCATCGTGTTCGCGAAAACCACGGTGGAGAGCCGCTATCAGGGACGCCACAAGTCGCCCGACCTCGGCGGCGGCGGCGAGTTTTCCGAATACATCGCCTACGATCCCAGCCAGTCGGTGCAAGCCATCGACTGGCGGGTCTATGCCCGCAGCCGCAAGCTCGTCGTCCGCCGCTATCGCCAGGAAACGGACATGGACGTGCATTTGTTAGTCGATGCCTCCGGGTCCATGGCCTACCGCGGCGGCAAACGCGAGGTGAAGGGGCTGCGCGCCGCCCGCATCGCCGCCGCACTCGCCTATCTGATGTTGCGCCAGGGTGATAAGGCGTCGATCACGCTCTTTGCCGACCGGGTGCTCGACCACATTCCCGCCGGTGGAACGCGGCGGCACCTGATGACGATGTTGCGCAGCCTGGTCCGGCCCGCGCACGAGGCCGCAGGGCTAACCGACATGCCCGCCGCCATCCGCGAGTGCGACCGCCTGCTCCGCCGCCGCGGGCGGTTGGTCGTTCTATCTGATTTCCTCGGGCACGATCCGGATGAGGTTTTCGACGCGCTCATGCCCATCGCCCACCGCGGATTCGAGATCCTGCTCATGCAGTTGACCGATCCCGACGAGATGACGCTTCCCGACGCGCCGCTCGCCCGGTTCGTGGACATGGAAACCGGCGAGTCCATCGAGGTGGAGCCTGCCGAAATCCGCGCCGACTACGAAGCCCGGATGCGCGCCAAAAGCGATGCCTATGCGTCCGGTGGAGCGCTCCACCGCATCGACTTCACCGCGCTCTGCACGTCCAGCCCCTATCGCGAGGCCATCGAGGCCTATCTCGGATTTCGCCGGGCCAAAGTCTGACATCTTCTTTCAGCCGCCATGCAATTCCTCAACATCCAATGGCTCTGGCCGCTGCTGCCGCTGGCATCGCTGCCCTTGCTGATCCATTGGCTGAGCCGGCGCTATCCGAAAAAATTCGCGTTTTCCTCCATCGATGACATCCGCCGCACGCTTGCCGGACGCTCGCGGGTGTTCCGCTGGCGGCATCTGCTGATGTTGCTGCTGCGCACGCTCGCCCTGATCGCGCTTCTGCTGGCGTTTCTCAAACCGGTCATCGCCACCCGGCGCGACGCGGGAACCGCCCAGCGCAATCTCATTCTGCTAGTCGATCACTCGCTGAGCATGAGTGCCATCGAAAACGGCACTTCCGCCCGCAGTCGGGCGCGCGCGGAAGTGAAACGCCTGCTGGACTCGCTCGGAGCCGACGACCGGTTCAATCTGATCCGCGTCGATCACGCGCCGGTGTCGGCGTTTACTTCTTTCTCCACGCATTCCGCCGCGGCGCTGGAGTTTCTCGACCAGGCAGCCGCACCGCTCACGGGTGCCGATTTCCGCTCCGCGAACCACCTAGCCGCCGAACTCGCGAAGGAGGCCAAGGGTTCGCCGGATATCTATTACTTCTCGGATTTCCAACGCCGCGATTGGGCGGACGTGGATTTCGACGGCCTGCCAACCGGATCGCGGCTGTTCTTCGTCGCAGCGACGGACGACGCTCAACGGGCTAACCGCTCTATCAACTCCCTCGATCTCGGCCAGGGTGCCGTGATCGCCGGCGGCGAGGTCGAGGTGAAAGTCCGCGTGGCCAATCACTCGAAGGAACCCTGGAGCGGCAAAGTCGAGGCGGGCTTCGGCCCGGCCCATCTGCGCGAAAACGAAGTCACGCTCGCCCCGTGGTCGGAAGGGGACGTCACGATGATCGTGCCGGTGCCAAGCGGAGGTTTGCTGAAACTCACGGCCTCGCTGCCACGCGACAATCTCCCTCAGGATGACCGGCGGCATCTGGTGGTGCAGGTCCGCGAACGCGAGGAAGTGGTGGTTCTCACCGGAAACGAGGAGGAAGGCGCCGCACCCGCGCCGTCTTTGTTCCTCAGCACTGCCGTCGATCCCTACGGCGGGGAAAAAGGCGTCTATCGGCCGAAGCATCTCGAACCGGGCACGCTGAATCCGGCCGCGCTCGCCGCCTCCACGCGGCTCATCGCATCGCGCCTGCCCCAGCTCAGCGATGAACAGGCCGGCACGCTCGTCACCTTCCTGCGCGGTGGTGGCGGCATGATCCTGTTCCTCGATGGCAAGGCGGATGCGGCGAACCTCGACAAAATAGGAACTCTGGCCGGCGAACCGATGCCGATCCGTCTCACCGAGAAACTCGATTCCCAAAACCTCCCCGGCGGTGCGATGCGGGTGGCCAGCGGCGACTTCCATTCGCGGTTCCTCCGGCTCTTCGACGGCGTGCGGCGGCAGAACCTCGCGCTGCTGGAGTTTTACGATCTCTATCATGCGGCGGCCACCGGCAGTGGAAAAGTCGTGCTCACCTATGCCGACGGCACGCCCGCGCTCAGCGAAAGCAGCATCGGCCTGGGCACTTTGTTAGTGTGCAATTTCTCCGTGGCCGAGGCATCGAGCAATCTCGCCCGCCAGCGGTTGTTCCCCGCATGGATTCACGAAATGCTGCTGCGCATGAGCTCAAGCGGCAGCGCCGCGATGGAGCCGTTCCTCGTCGGTGACTCCGCCTCCGCCGAAACGTGGTCCGCGGAGGCCGCCGGTCGCGAACTGACCGGCCCGGATGGCAAGCCGGCCCGCGCGCGCGGCGATGTGCTGGGCGAGCGCATGCGCGTGACTTTCACCGCCGAGAGCACCGGGTTTTATCAGATGCCGGGAGCCGACGGGAAGGACCTGCTAGCCTTCGCGGTCAATACGGATGCCGATCAATCCGATCTCCGGTCGATGGATCCGGAAGTCCTTCCCGACCGCGCGGGAAGTGGCCATCCGGAAGCCTCGATCGTCGGCGGCACCACCGATTACAGCCTGCTCTTGCGCGGCCGCCCGGTATTCCACTGGTTTTTGTTAGCCGCGCTGGCGTTTCT
The DNA here is from genome assembly GCA_020047775.1 of Akkermansia sp. GTDB lineage: Bacteria > Verrucomicrobiota > Verrucomicrobiia > Verrucomicrobiales > Akkermansiaceae > Luteolibacter. Next base: position 9,242 of record JAIFNK010000100.1, read on the forward strand.
CCTGATCGAGGGAGTGTTGTTCAAATCCGCCCCTAAATCCGCCTGAGTCCTTGATCTACGAACCCGTCATTCCCGTTCCATGGATCCTCTGCATCGCGCTGGCGGTGCTGGGGACGGCGTTGTTCTATCAACTCCGCTCCGCCCGGCGACTGGGTCCGGGGAGAAGCTGCTTTCTGTTGGTCACCAGGGTGCTTGCGCTGGGCATCATCGTATTCCTGTTATTCCAACCCTCGCGCGAGGAAAAGGTGCCGGTGCCCGCCCGGGAAAAATCCATCATCTTCGCGCTCGATGACTCCGCGAGCATGGCCGAGCCACACAGCACGGGCTCCAGCCGCATCGACGCCGCCCGCGCCGACCTCGAAGCGGCGGGCGTGCTCCATGACGGCGACGGACGGCATCGGTTCCTTACATTTTCCGAATCCGCCCGCCCGGCGACCCATGAGTCGCTGAGGCTCGCGCCGGCGACCGGCAAGACCACGCGCATCGACAGCTCGGTGGCCGCCTTGCTCCGCATGACGGGCCAGCCGCAGCCAGCGGCGTTGTTCCTGCTATCAGATGGCCACGATTTCGAACTCATCCCTCCCGGCGAGACCGCTCGCCGCACGCGGGCGCGCGACCTGCCGGTGTATACGATCCCCTACGGCACGGCGGAGTCCGCCCGCGACATCTCGGTGCGGATCGCCAACTATCATCCCCACACCTTCGTGCGGCAGATCACCCGGCTCGAAGCGTTTGTGCGCAGTGTGGGATGCCCGCATGAGACTTTGAATGTCGATTTGTTATGCGATGGCAAGAAGGTCCAGGGCGCTACCGTCGAGACCGGCACCGAATCATTTCACACCGTGCGGTTCAACGTCACCCACGAGGAAGCCGGCCAGCACGAATACACATTCCGCCTCGCGCCGGTGGCCAACGAGCGCGAGCTTTCCAACAACAGTGCGACCACCTATCTCAATGTGATTTCCGAACGCATCCGCATCCTGGAAATCGAGGGCACGCCGTTCTGGGACAGCACTTTCCTGCGGCGCTCGTTTGCTCGCAATGACAAGTTCGACATCGACTCGTTAGTCGCTTTTACGGGAGACCGCGTGCGGCCGATCCGCTCGAATCCGGAGCGCTCCATCGACGAGTTGAAACCACCGGCCAGCGTGGATGACCTCAAGCCCTACAACCTCGTCATCTTCGGCCGCGACGTGGAGCGCGTGATCGGCCGGGATGGTATCAAGGTCGTGGAAACCTGGGTGAAGGATCACGGCGGCGTGTTGATTTTCTCAAGAGGCCAAGCGTGGTCGCGCAATGAAAAAGTCGCCGCGGAGTTGGAACCCATCGAATGGGACACGCACTCGGCCAAGGGCGCGCGGCTCGAAGTCACGCCGCAGGCTGGGTCGGTGCCCGCGTTCCGGCTGCTGCGAGAGGTGGCGGCGGTGGATGCGTTTCCGGAGATCATCGCCTTCCCGGCACTCAGTAAACCGAAGACCCTGGCGGCGACCTTTTCGGTATCGGCGGATCAGGCACCGGCAGTGATCTATCGGAGATATGGCAATGGCCAGACGCTGTCACTCGGTGTGGGAAATCTCTGGCGCTGGGTGTTCAATCCGAAGGCGGAATATGATAACAACGCCTACGATCGATTCTGGGACCAGCTCACCCTCTGGCTGCTGGCGAACGGCGGCGTGACCCCGCTGGAAGGCTACAGCCTGCGCGCCGACACCTCGAATCTTCCGCTCGGTGAAACCATCCGCCTGCGCTTCGGCGTGCATGGCATCGAGCCGCCGGCCACGCCGCCTTCGGTCGCCTTGTTCAAGGAGGACGCGCCGGTCACCACGCTTACTTTCTCGGCGGGTGAAAATGATTCGGTATATCTCGCAGAATTCACGCCGCGCGAAACCGGGCGATATCGCGCGCAGGTGGTCACGGCCGATGGCAAAACGATGACCACGCAGTTCATGGTTTTCCGTGAGGACATGGAGACCACCGAAACCGCCATGGACCGCGGCTACCTCGAACAACTCGCCAAAGCTTCCGGCGGCCGGATGATTGACCCTTCGGAAATCGGCAAGATCGTCGAGGACCTGCTGCGCGATTCCTCGGAACAAGCACCGCTCACCCGCCGCATCCCGCTGTGGGACCGCTGGTGGATTTACTGCCTTCTTTGTTTCCTGCTCGGCGCGGAGTGGTATGCTCGCAGGCGCTGGGGATTGACCTGACACATCCATCATGAATCCGCAAGAAACCTCCCACGCTTCCGTGCTCGACGTCCTCCGTCGCGCCGGAGCGGTGCATTCGCGCCAGCGGGCGATCCTGTTCCTGCTGCGCTCCGCGCTCTGGCTGGTCGCGGCGATCCCGTTGCTGCTAGTGGCGGATGTGTTGTTTCATTTCTCCGATCCGCTGCGCCTCGCGGGCGTGATCGGCATGCTCATCGCCGGCCTGGCGGTCGTCGCGGTGGCGGTGTTTCTCGCGTTTTTTGTCCATCCGCCGCTGTTACGGATGGCCCGGTTGTTGGAGTCGAGAAACCCGGCGCTGGGTTCCAAACTGGTGAACATCCTTCAGCTGGATGCCGACTCCCGCAGCGAATCCGCCGCGCCGCTTACCCGCGAACTCGCACAACGCGCGGTGGCGGATGCGGGGAAATCGCTCGACCTGCCCTCGCTGCCGCCATTGGCCAGGGAGGTGATGATCCCCCGCAAGGCGATGCATGCCATGGCGGCCACGGTGCTGCTAGCAACGCTCAGCATTTTCGGCGGAAACCATGTGCGCAACCAGTGGCTGCGTTTCATCGATCCCTATGGCGACCATCCGCCGTTTTCGTTGACTCACCTGGAGATTCTCAAACCCGCGCCCGGAGACAAGGTGCTCTATGGTGGTGACCGCACCATCGAAGTGCGTGCCAGCGGTCATCAGCCGCGGGAGCTGTTCCTAACCGCCGTCGCGATGGGAGGAAACGCGCCGCATGTCACCCTGCCGATGTCCGCCCGTGGCGACGGGACATTCGTCGCCCGTCTGGAAAACATCCGCAACCCGCTCGAACTCACCGCCCACACCGCGGACCATGGCAGCCGCAGCCACAAGCGCTTGCTGGAACTCATCCTCATCCCGCAGATCGGCCCGGCGGTGGTGCGCATCACACCTCCGGCCTACACGGGGCAGGTCGCGAGGGAGATTCCCTATCGGTTTACCGCGCTGCAGATTCTCGAAGGATCAGAGCTTCATTTCCAGATCAAGTCGAACCGGCCGTTAGGCATCGGCAGCGTGCAGTTTGAAAATGGAAAGGAAGCCGCCACCGCGCTGCCGCTGCAACCTGCCCCGGAAGGGCCCGGCGATGTGGCTCATGCGGAAATCAACGCGATCAACTCCGGGCGGCTGACATTCAGCCTGATCGATGTTTCCGGGAACACCGCCGCAGAGACACCAACCGCCTCCCTAACCGTCACTCGCGATCAGCCACCCGCCATCGCCATCACCGTCCCTGAGAAAGACGCCCTGGTGGTCGAAGGAATGACGATTCCCATCGTCGTGGATGCCACCGATGACTACGGCCTGCGCACGATGCGTCTGCACATCGGCATCAACGACAAGTTCCAGGAAATCGAGCCGGTCTCCTTCGACAAACCCGACGTCCGCCGCCACCGGATCGAACACGCGCTCGATCTCGCCAAGCTCGGCGCGCGTCCCGGCGACAAGATCGTCGTTTTCGCCGAAGCCATGGACACCCGGCCCGAAGCGCAACTCGCGCGCACCACCACCCGGCGCATGGAAGTCATTACCGAGGCCGACTACAACGACCGCCTCCGCGCGGAGGCCGATGTCGCGATGATCGCGGGCAAGTACGAAGACCTGCTGGATCGATTCCAGGAACAAATCAACGAGCAGAAACGCATTGAGGAGAAACTCGCCGAGCTGAGAAAAATACCGACGACCGGGCAGGATGCGGAGATGACCCTGGCTGAATTCGCCGAGGCCTACACCGATCAGACCCGCCTCAACGAACGCCTCGAAGCTATGGCGGAGGAAATGAAGGAATTCGGCCGTGAGAACCCGGTCTATGATTTCGAAAAGGGACTTCAGGAAAAACTGAAACAGCAGGCCAAGGCGATCGAGGAGTCCGTGAAGGCCAATCGCGCCGAAGGAGAAAAGGCGATCGAGCAGGGCCCGCCGCCACCCGCCGCGCCGACGCCCGGAATGATGGAGGATTTCGAAAAAGCCGCCACCGCCCAGCGCGAGCGATTGCAGGGCGGCAGCGACAAGGCGGAGGAGGAAATCCGCGAGCCGTTGGAAGACCTCGCAAAGCTCCACGAACTGATGAAGGACTTCAACCGCTTCCAGGAACTCGCCGAAGAACAGCGGGAGCTGGCGGAACAGTCGAAGGCCTATCAGGACAAGCCGCAGCTCAACGCCGAGGACCGCCTTGCCCTCCGCGACATGGGCGCCCGCCAGCGCGACTTCGCGCAGAAGCTTGAACAACTGGAGGAAAAACTCCGCCACGACGCGGAAGCCGCTCAAGAGGAATTTCCGGAAGCCGCGTCGAGCGCCAAACAACTCGCCGATCAAATGGATGGCGCGGGCATGCCCGGACTCGCGCGCAAGGCGGCGCAAAGCATGCTCGATGCAAAAGGCGGCGACGCCCACGGCCAGGCGAAAAACCTGCACGAGGAAATGGACCGTTTGTTCGAAGAAGCCGGCCAGCAAGGACAACAGGGCGTGGCCAAGGGACTTGACCGCGCGCTGCAACTGCAACGCCGCATGAAGCCCGGCGACTCGCTGCGGCAGATGTTGCTCTCGAAAAACTTCCGCCCGCTCCCGGCGGAAGGCCAGAGCGGTGAAGGCATGGGCGGCATGATGGCGTCGTCCGCCATGGATGCGAACGCCATGTTGTTAGGCGGCGAGACGCTGATGGACGGACCCATCGCCAACGCCCTCTCCGGTCGCGGCGACCAGGGCGGAACCGGCAAGCCCGGAGCACCCACCGCCCGCCTCGACAAACCGGATGAAGCCAAGGTGGATTCCCAATCGGCCCGCCGCACCAACACTCCCGGATCCAGCACCCTGCTTCTCGAATACGAAAAAATCGCGGACGCCTACTTCCGCCGACTCACCACCAAGCCATGAGAATCCTGCTAACACTCCTTTTTTCGGCGCTCGTCACCCGCGCGGCCGATCCGTCGTTTGATTGGAATTCTGAAACCATCCACTGCGGGAATCTCGTCTATGGAAACAACCAGACTTCCGTCTGTTTCGCGGACATGTTTCTCACCGACGCCGGCAAGGAGACCGGCCTGAAGATTTCGCCGCGCTTCGCCCGGATCGAGCTGGCGAAGGACGACGTCTTCAACACGCCGCTCTGCATCTTCACCGGCGAAGGAAATTTCACGCTCAAGGACTCCGAGCGCGCCAACCTCCGCCGGTACCTCGAAAACGGCGGCTTCGTGCTGGCCAGTCCGGGGTGTTCGAACTCGGACTGGAACGGCGGCTTCCGCCGCGAGATCGCGCTCGCGCTGCCGGGGTATGAGTTGAAGCAAATCCCGATGGAGCACGCGTTGTTTTCCACCGTCAAAAAGATCAAGAGCCTGAGCGTGAAGGGGCGGACCACTTATCTCCAGGGCATCTTCGTCAACGGTCGCCTCGCCCTCGTTTATTCGCCGGAAGGTCTCAACAACGCGGGGAACGCCAAAGGCTGCTGCTGTTGCGGCGGCGCCGAAATCAAGGAGGCCCGCGAGGTGAACGTCAACGCCGTGGCCTACGCGCTTCTTCATTAACTAACCGTCATTTTGAAAACCGTCCTCCGCGCCATTGTCGTCCTGTTGTTGGCGGCCGCCCTGACTCTGGCCGTGATTTATTACACCGGCCCGGGTAAAACGCAGGCGGGATCCGAGCGACTAACGATCCATTTCACCTGCGACGCCTCCGGTCGGCTCGAACCCTGCGGCTGTTTCACCGGCCAGCACGGCGGACTCACGCGCCTCAAGACATGGCTGGGGGAACGCAAGGATCCCGGCCCCGTGCTCAAGCTCGATGCCGGCGGAGCCATCGCTGGTGTGGCGGACCACGACATCATCCAATACCGCTACATGACCCGCGCCTACGCCACCATGGGCTTCGCCGCGCTCAACATGGGCGGCCGCGAGGCGATGATTCCAGCCACCCATCTAACCGCCCTTGCGAAATCATCACCCGTTCCGCTGCTGAGCGCGTCGCTGGTGGACGCGGAGAGTCGCAAGGGCGTGCTGGATCCGTATCGCGTCGTGGACATCCATGGCACGCGCGTGGGAATCCTCGGTGTGGTTTCGCCGAAGAGCGTGCCGACACCCGGCGAGGGCATGGCGGTGCTCGGGCTCAACGAAGCCGTGGACCGCCATCTGCCGGAACTCGCCGCGAAGACGGACCTGGTGATTTTGTTAGCATTCGCCGATGAAAATGAAATGCGCCGCCTGGCAAAGGACTACTACGAGTTCGCCCTGATCATCGGCGGGGATGTGTCCGGACCCACTCAGGAGATTCTCCGTGAAAACGAGTCGATGATTCTCTTCACCACCAATCAGGCGAGGACGGTCGGCACCCTGGTGGCGACGCTCTCCGGCGGGAAGAAAAAGCGTCTCACCGATCCCACCTACGACATCCAGTTGTTATGGGACACGATTCCCCAGCATGAGGATCTGTTGGGAATGGCGCGCGACTACCGCGCGGAAATCCGCAAGACGCCGCTCGCCATCGATGATCCGAATGCCAAGGATCCCAACGCCATTCCCGGAGTGTCGATGGAGGCCAGCTATGTCGGTTCCGCAGCCTGCAAATCCTGCCATGCCGGTGCCCACGAAGTCTGGGAGAAATCCGGTCACGCGCATGCGTTCGAGACCTTGGTGAAAACCGGCTCGGATGCGGATCCCCATTGCATTTCCTGCCACACCGTCGGCTTCGGCAAACCCTCCGGCTATCGCAGGCCGATGGGAAGCGCGTCACTGGTCGATGTCGGTTGCGAGTCCTGCCATGGCCCCGCCAGCGAGCACATCGCGAGATATGTGGATGGCAAGCCGTCCAGTTTCAAGTTCCGCCCGTTAGGCCCGGGCGACTGCAAGTCGTGCCATTACGGCGAGTTTTCACGGCCTTTCGAGTGGGACAAGTTCTGGCCGGGCATCGAGCACGGAAAGTAGAGGTGCTGGAACGCACAGGGCTTGAGCAAATCCCACGACTCCCATTCCCGCTGGGAATCATTGAATAAACTTGTCGGAAGGGGGGCTGCCGTAGATGAATGCAGCCATGTCAATCTTGCGACTCGCCGCCGGCCTTTTTGGATTCGTCCTCACGGGGTGCACCGTCGGGAAAATCGCCACCTCCGCTCCTACCAGCCCGTTTCTTGCCGTGACCGGCGCGGACACCTCCGGGAGGATTGCGCGGCTTCCATTCGATCACTCGTGGAGATCGCCGAAGGCGGAGGCCGGTAAATATAGGAACATCGTGATCCGGCCGGTTTCTATCAACTGGCTCCGCAAGGAACAATGGGGCGAGAGCGAGAGTCCGCTGGTGCCGGACCGCAAACGCTACATGAAACAGTGCGGCGTGCTTGCCAGCTACTGGACAAAGTCGCTGAGAAAGGCGTTCTCCTCGCCGCTTTGCAGTTATTACATTACTGAAAACACCTCCCAGCCCGGCACCTTGATCCTGGAAGTCGCGCTCACCGAGGTCACCTTCGGAAGTGCTCCGTCCGGGCTCGGTAGCATGGCCTTCGAGGCCCGCGTGAAAGACGCGGCCACCGGCAAGTATGCAGCGACGACGGCGGACCGGCGCGCGACGGTTTCAAAAATCGCCAATTTCAACGAGAAGACCCTCATCCGGGCCAACCAGGAAATCCTCGATGAGTGGTCACAGCAACTGATGGAAGTCTCGAACAAAGAGCTGTTCCCCACGGTGAGGAGTTCCATTTTCACTCCGTTCTGATTCGAGGGCCGAAGGGGCCCGCCGGATGGTCGCCAGCGCGGGGAATGCGCAGGATTTGCGAAGAATCCGCAAGCAATTGAAGTTTTCGATCCGGTGGATCGGCCGTAGGGTTTTCCCTGTCCGGGTGGGAAAATCTTCTCGTTTCGCGGATGATTTATCATCAGCCAATTTTCCAACATGAATGCCATTTCAGTCACCGTCGAAGATCTGAATATCTGCAATCTCGGGCCACGTGAAATTTCCTCACCCGGGTGGAAGCGCGACTTCGCGGCGGAAGGCACCGGATGGCATTCGGACGGTGACCGCATCCTGCTCAACGACCACATCAAATCCGTCTCCGTCGCGATGCGGGATGGGGGTGAGCCGCCCACGCTTGAACTCGCCGGCCCGCGGCACGAGATTTTCTTCAATCCGGCGGATACCTGCTGCGCCATCGTCACTTGCGGCGGACTTTGCCCGGGCATCAACGATGTCATCCGCGCCATCGTCATGCAGGCCTACTATGTCTATGGCGTGCGGCGGATTATTGGGATTCAGTATGGATACGAGGGGCTGGATCCGGCCCATGGGCACAAACCCATCGAGCTGACTCCCGACGACGTGAGGAACATCCCCTACTTCGGGGGCTCGTTCCTCGGCTCGTCCCGCGGGCGGAAGGATACCAAAGTGATGGTGAACCGGCTTGAAGCGTTAGGGGTGAACATGCTGTTTGTCATCGGTGGTGACGGCTCGCAGCGCGGGGCGCACGATATTTACGAGGAAGTCCAGCGCCGTGGCGGCCGGATCGCGATCGTCGGCGTGCCCAAGACTATCGACAACGACCTGATGTTCATGGACCGCAGCTTTGGCTATCAGACTGCTTTCGCCGCGGCATTTCACGCGGTCACCGCCGCGCACACCGAATCCCGGGGCGCCCGCAACGGCATGGGTCTGGTGAAACTGATGGGGCGGGATTCCGGCTTCATCGCCTGTTCCGCCGCGCTCGCCACCGGCGAGGCGAACGTCGTGCTCATTCCCGAGGTGCCTTTCGCCCTCGAGGGTCCTAACGGGCTGTTGGAAATCCTCGATCAGCGTCTGGTAACCCGCGGGCACGCGGTGGTGATCGTGGCGGAAGGAGCCGGGCAGGACCTCATTCCCGCGACCGAGTCCGCGACGGACGCGTCCGGCAACAAGCTCCACGCGGACATCGGGGTTTTCCTCAAGGAGCGGATCTGCCGACATTTCCGCGAGAAAGAGATCGAGCTGAACCTCAAATACATCGACCCGAGTTATTTGATCCGCAGTGTCCCGGCCGCACCGGAAGACCGGATTTTCTGTTTGAATCTCGGCCGCCACGCCGTTCACGCCGGAATGGCGGGGAAGACCGGCATGGTTGTCGCCCGGTGGCATCAGCGCTTCGTCCATCTGCCGATGAACCTCGTCACCCGCGGTCGCCGCAAGGTGGATCCGAACGGCGACTTGTGGCGTTCCGTGGTCGAGGCCACCGGCCAGCCGGCAAGGATGGGCCGGTGAATCCGCTTGATGGCTAACGGGTGAATCGGGCGCATGCCATCATGTTCATTTCGGTCGTCGATTGAATGTCTAAAGTCGCGACAAACCCGCGGATTGAAAATACACTGCTGCGAGTCCGGCGCGGGTGCGTTTGCCCGGATATCTGAAGACATTGATCCATCACGCGGACTCACCGGAGCCGCCGAAAACCAATACCATGACCCAGGATCCCATTTGTGGAATGACGGTGGACGAGACCACCGCGATCAGCGCGTCCCGGGATGGCCGGACCGCTTATTTTTGCTGCGAACACTGCCGGGAGAAATTCCTTTCCCAAGCCGCGCCATCGCCAGCGGGGGGGAGCTGTTGCGGCGGCAAGCCAAAGGCACCGGCGCCACCGGCCTGTTGTGGCGGGAAATCCCACGCCCACGCCGCGGTGACCCCCGCTGCGACGGCCAAATACTTCTGCCCGATGTGTGCGGGCGTGGAGTCGGAGAAACCCGGCGACTGTCCGAAGTGCGGCATGGCGCTTGAGAGGAACCCCGCTTGGAAATCCACCGCCAAGACGATTTACACCTGCCCCATGCATCCCGAGGTGCGGCAGGATCATCCCGGCGACTGCCCGAAGTGCGGCATGGCGCTGGAACCGGAAGCCATCGCTGATGATGAAAACGGCGAACTGGTGGATATGACGCGGCGCTTGTGGTTCGCCGCCGCGCTCAGCCTGCCGGTGTTTCTGCTAGCGATGGCGCATTTCATCCCGGGGCTTGGCTCGCAGTCCTGGGCGGCGGGGGATGCCTCGCGCTGGATCCAGTTTCTTCTAACCACACCGGTGGTGCTCTGGGCCGGCTGGCCGTTTTTCCGCCGGGGCTGGCGCTCGCTGGTGAGCGGCCACTTGAATATGTTCACCTTGATTTCCATCGGCGTCGGTGCGGCCTATCTGTTCAGCGTCGTGGCCATGCTCGCGCCCGGGCTGTTTCCCCACACCATGCGGCACGGGGGTCATGTCGCCATCTATTTCGAGGCCGCCGCCGTGATCATCGTGCTGGTGATCCTCGGCCAGGTGCTGGAACTCCGCGCCCACAGCCGCACTGGCAGCGCCATCAAGGCACTGCTCAATCTCGCTCCGCCCACCGCCCGGCAGGTCGTGCCAGGTGGTGACAACATCGTCCAGCTCGGCCAGGTGAAAGTAGGCGACTGGTTGCGCGTGGTTCCCGGCGACAAGATTCCGGTCGATGGCGTGTTAGTGGAAGGTCACTCCAGCGTCGGGGAATCCATGATCACCGGCGAGCCGGTGCCGGTAGAGAAATCCACGGGCGATCCCGTCACCGCCGGCACCGTCAATGGCACCGGCAGCTTCGTGATGCGCGCCGAGCGGGTGGGAGATGATACGCTGCTAGGCCAGATCGTCAAAATGGTCGCGGAGGCCCAGCGCAGCCGCGCGCCCATCCAGGGGCTGGCCGACCGCGTCGCCGGCATCTTCGTGCCGACGGTGTTAGTCGTTTCCGTGCTCACTTTCATCCTCTGGATGTGGCTCGGGCCAGAGCCGAAACTCGCCTATGCCATCGTCAACGCGGTGGCCGTGTTGATCATCGCCTGCCCGTGCGCCCTCGGCCTCGCGACACCCATGTCCATCATGGTCGGCATCGGCCGCGGCGCGTTGGAAGGCGTGTTGGTGAAAAACGCGGAAGCGCTCGAACGCCTCGAAAAAATCACCACCCTCGTCGTCGATAAAACCGGCACCCTCACCGAGGGGCGGCCCAAGCTCAGCGATGTCCTGCCAGCCGATGGTTTTGCTCCTAACGATTTCCTTCGCCTCGCCGCTTCGCTGGAGCAAAACAGCGAGCACCCGCTCGCCGCCGCCATCGTGCAGGGCGCGAAGGAGCGGGAAATCCCGCTCGAAACCGTCACTGGATTCCGCTCGGTCACCGGCGGCGGGGTGGTTGGCACCGTCGCCGGGCGCGCGGTGATGATCGGCAAGCCGGACTTTCTCAGAAACGAATCCATCACCGGCATGGAGTCGCTGGAAGCCGCCGCCGTGAAGCTCCAGGAGGAGGGAAAAACCGCCATGTTTGTCGCCATCGACGGGAAGCCCGCAGGCATTCTCGCGGTCGCGGACCCGATCAAAGCCACCACCGCCCGGGCGATCGAGGAACTCCAGGAGCTTGGCATCAAGCTCGTCATGCTCACCGGCGACAACTCCCGCACTGCCGCTGCCGTCGCGAAACAACTCGGCATCGACGATGTGCAGGCGGAAATCGAACCGGCCGGAAAAGTCGCCCACATCAAGAAACTCCGCGCGGAAGGAAACCAAGTGGCCATGGCCGGCGACGGCATCAACGACGCCCCGGCCCTCAGTGAGGCGGAAGTCGGCATCGCCATGGGCACCGGCACGGACGTGGCCATGGAGAGCGCGGGCATCACCCTGGTGAGAGGCGACCTCCGCGGCATCGCGCAGGCCATCCGCCTCAGCCGCGCGACGATGCGGAACATCCGGCAGAACCTGTTTTTCGCCTTCCTTTACAACGCGCTCGGCATCCCGGTGGCGGCGGGTTTGCTCTATCCGTTTTTCGGGCTGCTGCTCAGCCCCATCCTCGCCGGTGCCGCCATGAGCCTCAGCTCCGTGTCCGTCATCAGCAACGCCCTGCGCCTGCGGAGTGCAAAACTGTGAGGTGCCCGAAAATCCGGTTGAAGCCACGCGTTCCCTGAGGCATTGAAGGGGATGGAAGCGAACGACCGCGGCGGCGAACTCTCTCAGCCCACTCAAAACCCGCTGCTGCGGGCGGTTGAGAATCTCGCCTTGAACATCCCCGGTTCCACCGAGCCCCTGAGCGCGAATCCCCGGAAACGCGCCGCCGAAATCGTGCGGGTCGCGGGGATCAAGGCCGGTGCCCTGTCCGCCACCTTCGCGCTGCCACCCGGCCCGGCCGGGATGCTCACGGTCATTCCGGATCTGATCAAAGTCTGGCAAATCCAGCAGCAGATGGTGGCCGACGTCGCGGCGTGTTTCGGGAAATCCTCCCAACTGAACCGGCAGATGATGGTTTACTGTCTCTTCCGCCATGGCGCGGCGATGCTTCTGCGCGATGTGGCCGCCCGCGTCGGCGAGCGCGTCATTGTCAAACAAGCCAGCCTGCGCGTCATCCAACAGACCTTGCGGAAAATCGGCATCCACGTCACCCAGCAGGCCGTGGGCAAGACGCTTTCCCGCTGGCTGCCGGTCGTCGGCCCCCTCCTCATCGGCGGTTATTCGCTGATGGACACGCGCAAGGTGGGGAAAACCGCCATCGACGCTTTCAGCCGTGATATTGAGATCGAGCCGGGGGATGACGTCATCGACGTGGTGGCGACAGTCACCACGTGACGTTCCGTCCGGCGATTCCCGTTAGGTCACACTTTCATCAAATCCGCCTCCTTGGCGACGGCGGACTCGTCGATTTTTTTGGTGTATTTGTTCGTGAGATCCTGGACTTCTTTTTCGAAGACCTTCTGGCCATCTTCGGTGATGACGTTGTCGGCCTTCATTTTTTTGGCGGCGTCCATGCCGTCCTTGCGGGCGGCGCGGAGGCGGACTTTCGCTTCTTCGGCGAGTTGTTTGATCATCTTCACCATGTCGCGCCGGCGCTCCTCGGAGAGTTCGGGGATGGGCACGCGGATGGAGCGGTCGGCGGCGGCGGGGTTGAGGCCGAGCTTGCACTCGCGGATGGCGCGCTCGATGTCGCGGGTGGTGGCGGGGTCGAATGGCTGGACCACGAGCATGCGTGGTTCGGGCGAGTTGATGATGGCGAGGCTCTTGAGCTTGGAAACGGCGCCGTAGGCGTGCACGAGCACGTCGAGGTTTTCGATCAAGGCCGGGCTGGCCTTGCCGGTGCGCACGCCGGCGAACTCGTGGATGAGATAGTCGACGCATTTGTTCATCGCGTCTTCGACTTCGAAAATGGCTTCTTCTGGGTCCATGGGGGAATCTAGGATTGGAGATTTGAAATTTGAAATTTACTCGCCGTGCACGAGCGTGCCGATGGGCCGTCCGCGGAGGGCGTGGGAGAGGTTTCCGTGCGGGGCGAGGTCGAAGACGATGATCGGCACGTGGTTGTCCATGCACAGGCTGAAGGCGGTGGCGTCCATCACGCTGAGGCGCTTGGAGAGGCACTCCTGGAAGGTGACGGTCTCGTAGCGGACGGCATCCGGATTGGAGCGGGGGTCGCTGTTATAAACGCCGTCCACCTGGGTGGCCTTGAGGATCACGTCGGCCCCCATTTCACTGGCGCGGAGGGCGGCGGTGGTGTCGGTGGAGAAGAACGGGTTGCCGGTGCCGGCGGCAAAAATGACGACGCGGCCTTCGTCGAGCTGGCGCTCGGCTTTGCGGCGGATGAAGGTTTCCGCGACGTTTTTCATCTCGATGGCGGACTGGACGACGCAGGAGACACCGTGGTGTTCGAGCGCGCCTTCCAGCGCAAGCGCGTTCATGACGGTGGCGAGCATGCCGACGTAATCGGCGGTGGCGCGGTCCATCCCACGGGCGGAGGCACTCGCTCCGCGCCAGAAATTTCCGCCGCCGACGACGATGCCGAGCTGGAGTCCCTCGTGCACGGCCTCGCGGATTTCGAGGGCGATGCGATCAACGATTTCCGGCGAAATATTGTCACGCGATCCGGGTCCACGGAGGGCTTCGCCACTGAGTTTGAGAATAGCGCGCTTGAACGGACGGGGATCTTTGGGTGGGTTGGGCATACGTGATTGGGGCTGACGGATCAAAGCGGAATCCTGCCCCTGTTGAAAAGGGAAAACACCGGATCAATTTGCCGCCGGCTCCTCGGGGATGGTGAACTTCGTTCCGAGGTCGCGAAGGCTGGCTTTTGCGTCGTCGGTCCCTTCGATCAAGATGGAGACGGACAATGGCTGGGTCTGGGGACGCTGATAGTCCTCAAGCGTTTTTTTCACGGCGATGATGGCGAGTTTCAGGATCTGGCGGGTGGTCAGATCGACGTCGGCGGGGATCGCAAGCTGGGCGACGTCGAGTTTCACGGTGAGCACGTTGTTGATGATTTCCGCGGTGATCCCGATATTGCAGAGCACGAGCAGGTTGGTTTCCTGCACCTTGTAGTTCGGGTTGTTGGTCGGGATCAAATGCGGGCTGCGGATGGCGTCCACCAGCACTTCAGGGAAGGCACCGGTCAGCGCCATCGGGCGAGGCATCACCGATGCCTGGAGCGCCTCGCCGATGTCGGAGGCCGCGCCGTCGCCGTCGGTTCCGTGCAGGCTGAGGGGCTCGAAAACCGGGACGATGGTGATGGTGGAGGCCGAGGCGATGACGCCCGCGAAGCCGGCGAGAATCAGGGAAAGCAGCAGGGTTCTCATGGGAGAATCCTGGAGGCCTCGGGGGCGGATGGCGAGGGGAAAGGATGGTGCGAGGAATTGCCGCGACGCTTGCCAATCACCGGCTCCCGGGGTTGTGATGGGCCATGAACTACTTGGCGCGAGCCCGCTACGTGATCGAAACCGAAATCGAGGGGCTTCAACGGATGTCGGCGCGGCTGGACCAGAGCTTGGGCGATGCGGTGGTGATCCTCCAGGAGACCCTGCGGAACAAGGGCAAGATCGTGGTCGTCGGAGTGGGGAAATCCGGT
>JAIFNK010000198.1 GCA_020047775.1 Akkermansia sp.
TTCGCCTGCATTGGCTACACGATTTTTTCGTTGTTCATCATGGTGGCCGCTTTTGAGGCCAACAAGGTATTCGCCGCCATTCTCGTGCTGATCAATATCCTGCTGCCCGCGCTCGCGCTCAGCATCCTGAACAAAGGCACGCCACTCGGCGAAACGAGCCATCATCTGGCCGCCTGGTCCGAGTTGCTGATTTCGTTGCTCGGTTTCTACGCTGCGGGTGCCGTTTTCCTCAACAGCTACTTCGGCCGCACGCTGCTGCCTCTCGGCAAACCGATGGGCTGGATCCGCAAAGGCCCGGCCCAAAAAAAGGCGGCCTGATCGGCAAGTGAATGAGATGCCCCTCGCAATCGCATCTGACAGGGTGGGATCGGGCATCCGGGTCAGGTCACGCGACCGCCCGCCCCTTACCTTGGATTCCGAAATAGAAACCACGAAAAGCAGGGATCACTAAAACAAAAGAGTTGGAACAATCGTTTACCTAACTCAAAAGGTGAGCCTGTTCACGCCCGCAATTCATTGGTTTTCCTGCCTTTTTGTGATTTTAGTGGTTTCGGCTCAATACGATCTCTGGGGGCAGTCCCAGCAGCCAAACAGATGCGCCTTCTTTGGTGGAAAAATGTGCCACTGCGGGACCTGACCCCAGAGATGTGCCACTGCGGGACCTGACCCCAGAGATCCTGGAATTTTCACTCAGTCGCCTTGATTGGCCAGACTTTGGTGCGGATCGTGGATTCGGTCGTAAACTCGAACGGTCCGGGGGCCGGATTGGCGGTGTTTTTCATGACTCCCAAGTAGTCGCGGTTGAGTCGATAGGGGGATCCATCGGGTTGCACGAAGGGGGCGTTGGGAACGACAGCCTTGCCGAGTAGCTCGCTGGTGACGAGCTGGCGTGGCTGCGCGGCGAGCCAGGCGGGATCGACCGCCATTTCGAGCCACCATTCGCCGGCGGGGCCTTCGGTGAGTTTCACGCCCGGGTTGAAGCCCGGAGCGACCACCGTTGCTTTTTCGCCAGTGCTGGGATTGGCACCGGCCAGATAGACGTTGCCGCTGGCTTGGAGGTTGGCGGCGCACGGATTGAAGGCGGCCGTTCCGTCGCCTCCGTTGAAGAGGTTGTTGTGGAAACGGCGGTCGGCTTTATCAAAGCTCGACAGGCGCATGTCCTTCAACGTGTGCGGCATGAAATAAGGTGTCTCCCGGCTTAGGTCTGCTCGAACCTCGATCTTACCCATGATGAGGTTGTGTGAATAGGCACCGCCCTGTGACCAGTCACGCAACGACTTGGCCGAGATCAGGAGGTTGTGGTCGATCAGCCAAGGGCCGTGATCTACCTCCATATACAGATCCCATGTCGTGTTGTCATGCAAGAGGTTGCCGGTGACGCGCGTCCCCTGGGCCATCCAATCCAGCCAGATCGCCCCGGCGCCGCCGCAGCGGTAGATGTGGTTGTTCTTGATCAATGTATCCACCGAACCCAGCAACTTGAGCCCCGCGATATCCGCTCCACTCATCCAATCTCGGATTCCAATATCATGGATAGTGTTGCCCTCGATGGTGCTGTAAATCCCGCCGAGACTCCCGTGGATGCCGTTCTTCTCGCAATGCGAGATCCGGTTATTGCGCACCATGTGGCTGCCGATGTTCTCTTTGGACCATCCATGCTGGAGCGCCACTTCGCAGGTGGTGACGAAGCCAGGTGCGGTTGCCGGTGGCTTGGCAATTCCGTAGCGGGCAAGGTCATAACGGCCGAGGGTAATGCCAGTATTCATCGAGTGGCTGATGGTGTTGTCCTCGATGATCCAGCCCTTGCTCCAATGGGTGCCGAGCAGGCCGACCTGTTCGGACATCGCCCCAGCCCAGGGTGTGGCGGCGTGGCGCATCGTAAAGCCGCGCACCGTGATGAAGTTGCGACCGGGTTCGGAGGGATAAAAGATGGATTGACGCACGTTGATCTCGACGTTCTCAACGTTCGGGTCGACACCCTTGAATTGCGCCCGGACCGTGGTGTTCTGTGCATCCACCTGGGCGAACCAGAGTGTTTCCGCAGTAGCGGGTTGCATCACGGCGTCGAGGGTTCGCGCTTCAGTCAGCCAGTTTTCATTCAGATAGACCGCACCGGTATGGCGGCTCCATCCTCCGACTCCGGGTTTACACCACTCTCCGCCGATCACATCGGCATACGGATTGAAACCGCCGAAAAAGTTGTTGGGGATAACGACCTTCCACGTGTCATTTTCCAGCTTTTCCCAGCCCTTGACCGGCTCCGAACCCTTGATGACGACTTTCGCACCCGGCGCGGCCTGATAGATGATGCGGTTCGCGTCGGACGTGCCGCCGCGCGGAGGATTGATGCGTTCGCGGTAAACACCCTCATGCACCGTGACCACATCACCGGCCTGTGCGACATCAGCGGCGCGCTGGATCGTACGGAACGGCGTGTCGGCGGCACCGGAATTTGTGTCGTTGCCGGTGGCCCCAACGTGAAGTTCGGCGGCATGAAGAAGGCCGACTGCCAAAAGGAACGTGATAATGAGTGAGGGTGTATGCATAACCTTTAACTTGTGGGTTGCCCGCTGACAAACAAACAGCCATAGCAACGTGTTAGTTCTCGGATCATTCGACAACACGGTGCCTCCATTTATTGCTAAGGAATTGCTTTTGGGGTGAAGGCCTTTGAGGAAGCTCATGAGAGGAACGGAGGGCGGGGAAAAAGGGGTTGTCAAAAAGCCTGTCTTGTAGAATGACCCACCGCTTTAAGAAATTCATCATGAGTGAGGCACACGGATGGATCGCTGTCCATCTCCTCGGACCGCCGTAGGGCATCCGCCAGTCCCTCGTCATCCTCGACCAGCAACCCGGGCAGCGAATCAAGTAAATCCGCCGCAAGCTTGGCCCGGGCTGATTCGGGAAGCCTGAATGCTAGGGTTTCGATTTCTGCGAGCATGACCATACAGCGGACAATAATCCGGATTGCGCGCCCGATCAAGCCGCTTTGTAGCATGCCTCAGATATCTAAAAAAGCCTGCCTTTCTGTAATCTACGCGGTGGCTGGAACGGGATGGAGCTAGAGAGAAGTGCGCAAGGAAGGGATTGGAAGCTCCCAAGTGTTTGATCATGAGTTCCCTAGCGTCAGTTTGGTCCGGGGCGCAAGCTGGATCTGTCCAAAAGCCTGTCTTGTAGAACGCCAAGAAAACCGTGAACTTGTTATCAGTGAGGAATTACTATTCCGCAGCCGAATCGACGCCCGCAAAATCACCGAGTTCTTTGATTATGGTTTTGTGATTTTGAGGTGATCTTCACCATCGCACAGCCCCGCATGAGTGGCACGACCAGCCGCAGGCGGTCTCCGTCCTCGGTGGCCACGACAGGGACCCAGGAATCGGCTCCCGGATGCCGGGCTTCAAAAACTGGGTTTTTTGGGAACCCATTCAACTTGCGGAGGATGACCGTCACTTTGGCCCGATCGCCGCCGAAAACCACCGGAATGACGTGGCCGGCTGGCACTTCGAAGAGATTGGCTTTGGCCGCGCGATCCCGCACCTCGACCGCATGGGCTTCCAGCACCCATTTTTTTCCGCGGTTCAGGTCGAGCAACGGGCCGTAGGTTTTATACTGCGTTTCAGCCCATTCTCCCGGTTGTATCGAGTGCAGCCACTCGACGGGCGTGGAGTTTTCAGGAAATGGAGCCATGGGGAAGATTCCAAGATAGAGGTGGCGTTGGAAAAAGGCGTCCGGATCCTGCTTCAGGTAATCCTCACCCGGCGTCCAGCCGATCACGGACTTGCGCAGCCCGAGGAGCGCCGTGGCATTGTTATTGAACGGCAGATAACCATATTCATCAAAGATACCGTCGACGTGCCGCATCAGGTCGAGGCGTTTGATGTGCGAGTTGACGAAAATCGACTTGTTCGCCTCGTGAAGGACACGCCCGAGGCGCTCCGTGATCTGCAACCAGGAAACCCGGAGGCTGCGGGCCGACTTGCCATTCACCCAACTCACACCATCATCGCGGCGCGGATTGTACCATTCCAGCCAATCCATGCGGTCGATGCAGATGCCGGCGCAATGTGGGACTTCACGCACGAACCGCCGTGTCTGATCTTCCAGAAATTCCGCGAAAACCGGTTCCCCGGGATCCGTCACGACATTGGACTTGGGGATATCAAGCTGGGAGAAAACGATCTTGTCATTTTCATCAAACAACACGGTTCCCGGCAGCTTTTTGTTGAGGAAATCCGTCGTGTCTTTCCATGAATCGCCATCGCGGAATGAAGCGGCATCCACTTTTTCCATGCGTGCGTCAGCGGTTGGGATGCGGTTGCCATCAAGCGTCTTGTATCCCCACTCGGTGGTCACAAATTCTGCTAGAGTCTGGATGCCAGCCGCCTGCCATTTTTCCGCCAGGCGGTCCAAGGTGCGCGTCGATTCCTTGCGCCCCTCGAAACTGACCCACTCCTCGCCTTCCTTCACATACGGGAGATACATTCCGACGTAGGGAAAGGTGAATCCGTAGCCCCAGTTGACGCCCGCGCCCATGGCTTTCATTTTGTCCGCATCCAAGTCGCCCGCGTAGGAGGAGCAGAAAGCGCCGCAGCCGGCGATGAGCGCGGCTTTCGGATTGGGCGGGTTGAAATACTCCGGATAGCGCTCCACCATCCAACCTAGCGCCGCACGCCAGTCTCCCTCGTGTGCGACCAGATCCATCGCCAGTCGCACGGGGCGGTCTTTGGAGATCCGGAGATTCGTCCGCGAAAAAACCATGTGTCCATCCGCAGTGGAGCGAAAGTTGAGGCTGCATGGGACATCATCCGGGGACAATGCGAGCGTCAGGCCGCGATCTCCTTGCTCCTCCATCAAGGTCACCAATGGGATGCAGAATCCGGGTTTCGAGGAGCCGCCGCCATATCCGACCTGCCGTTCACGAATCGGCTGTGGCAGCAAGGGATCGTTCCATTCAAGCACTTGGCCGGAACGATGGTTGGTGACGAAATGTAGGGGAGGGATCGGGCCGGTTTCGCCGCTTTCCGCCATCCATGTATTCACGGGAAATTGGTGATTCGGCCAAACGAAATGGGTTTCGATGGCGGTGCTCCAGGGTTCGCCCGCGCCGGAAATTTCCACTTCCCACCGGATGCTCGCTTTGCCCGGGAGGAACCGCTCGGTCACCGTGCATTCGTCTTTTGTTTTCGCATGCACGAGTTTCCGGATGAAGTCGATACGGCCGTCCGCAACCCGCCGTTCCACCGGGCCTGACTGCTCGCAGCCGACCAATTCCGTGTAGGCGCGGAGCGGTCGGTCTCCTTGCTTCCCGCCCAGTGTCGCAGCGATGATCCTGCCCTCCTGCCCGGAAAGTTGCACGGAAAGGTTTTCGGCGGAGATCCGGTTGGTTTCCGCCCAGGCCGTTCCCGTCACCAGGCTGAAAATGGCTAACAACATTCTCCAAGGCTGGCACCGGTTCGAATACCCATGCCACCAGGACGTCACGGGCCGCGCTTTCTGCGTGGCAAGCCCGAGCCGACAGTTCCTGCGAGATATGTTTTTCATGAAATGGATTGAGTGAAGGATGGATTGGGCGGATGGAATGACAACGCGGCGACTATGGTGGCAAGAGCTAGTTTTTTCATGGCGGCGGATTCAAAATGCAAGAATTTGCTTTTTCACCCAGCGCGGGGGATACCCTGAAGGACCGGTCTAAGGAAGGGGAAAAGGGGGTTGCGGGAAAAAGGGGGAATTTTTTGGTAAAATCAGAAACGCTGCTGAAAATCTAAATGATTAAAGGCCCGTCCCTCTGTAATGATTAAAGGCCCGTCCCTCTGTTATATCAATCGAGGAGTTTCTGGACGGAAATTGGGATGGAAACTGTTACGGTGCGGGAATTGACCCCAGAGATCAAACCACATCATTCAAGGATTCCCTTCCGCAGATCCCTCAAGCTCCACAAGGCACCCTTCGCCGCTGCGCCTTCGCCCTTCATTTTCCTCGCGCCATCCTTGCGCTTCGGACCGAATCGATCCCGCGCACTGGCGAAAGCCTCGTTCACGAACTCCTTGCTGCCGATCACCGCTCCAGCCGTGAAATAGCGAATCCGGCAGCGCAGCATCTTCGCCATTCCCAGATCCTTCAAAACCGTTTCGTTGTCTTCGCTTTCGAGAAGCTCCGCCGTGTTTTTGGTGATCTGGCCGAGTCCTTTTGCGGATTGGGAAACGTCCGCGCGCCCGGGTTTCCTGCCGATAGCAAGACCCATCAAGCGCCGATACAACCGGGAAACCTCCTCCCATTTCCCCGCATCATATCCCACGCCCTGATCGTAGAAATACGCACGCACCAAGCCTTCCCGCGCCTTTTTGCCATTTCCCTTCTTTCCGCCGCCCACGGCTTCGCCATAGCTGTTCCACCGATAGTCCCCCGGATCCCTTACCATCCCGGCGCGCACCGGGTTCAAGTCGATGTAGGCGGAAATCGTCCGCGCCGCCACGCCGTCTTCCACGATCACGCTCTTGAAACGGTCCTCCCACAGCGTTCCCGAGCGCGAATGCGCGCGGTTGAACCACTGGGTAAAGCGTTGCAGCAGTCCCTTCATGAACTCGCCCAAATCCTGCATGCGGTAGGTGAAACGCTTGTGGATCGCGTCCACCGCTTCACCCATGCCACCTTCGCTCGTGTAAACCGCCGTCCTGGCGTCCGCCAATTCCTTCGCCACACCGGCCACGAAAGCCTCGCCGTAAATCGCCGACAAGCGCTTGAGCAGTTCCTCATCCGAAAGCCCGCCTTCCGCCATCGGAGGAACCTCCAGCAAAAAATGGAAGTGGTTGTCCATCAGGCAGTAGGAAATCGCCCGACAACCCGTGAAGTTCTCCTGCATGCGCATCAAGGTCCGGAATTTCTCCTTTTCTTCCGTCCCCAGCACAAAGCGCCGATCCACCACCCGCGAATGCACGTGGTATAGCACCGGTTTCCCAGCAGCCTTGCGCCACTCCGCCAACCATCGCGCCTTTCTCATGACGAAGAACTACCGGGGCTGGGGAAAAATGTCACGCAGAAAAAATGATAAATGGCCCGTCCCTCTGTCATACCTCTGTCATACGGCATCATCCTTTTCTAACAGGTTGGCAAGCTTACACCGGGTCATAGGGGTCATCATAGTCATAGGGGTCAGGCAGCAACTTTTGACAGCTTTCATCCTCCAGAAACCCTGCTGCCACACCTCGCCACGCGTTAGATCGCATACCATCTGACCTTAAGGCTGCCCCATCGGGCGAAATTGTCACAAGGCATAATTGTCACAAGATGCCGGTTCACGCCTTCGGTTCCAAGATGTTATCAGTCGGCGTGCTTTGGGCAAGCCTGAAGCTACTTTCCTGACCTTCGAAAGAATCAACATGAAAACCAAACACCTACTCCAAATCACAGCCTTTTCGCTGGGCGGCTTCGGCATCGCCTTCGGCGACGCAACCCAAGGTCTGTCCGACGCCCACATCTCGAATGTGGACGCCAGCAACACCAACTTCATCCAGGACGTGCAGTCGCTGAAGAAGATTGGCGAAGTCACCGCCCTCATCCCCGAGGCCAGCACCGCCGATGAGGCTTCGGAAAACTCCATCGATGGCCAGGGCGGCGACGGCGATTTCCCTTATGCCCGCTTCAAGCCGCTTGCCACCGTCGGCGAATATGACCCGACCACCGGCCAGCCGCTGACCGGCTACCCGGACGGCCAGGCAGCCTGGTTGCTGGACGAGGACACCGTCCGCGTCGCCTACCAGTCCGAGTCCTACGCCACCAACTCGAAAGAAACCTACCCGCAGGTCATGACCAGCGGTGCGACCTTCACCGGTTCCAAGATCCACGCCATCGACTATGATCGGGCCAAGTTCGCTTCGTTCCTCGAGAACGGCACGGCAGCCGCCGACATGTATCAAGGTTCCGATTTCCTCTTCGACACGGTTTACAACGTCTTCGGTGACGAAGTGC
>JAIFNK010000049.1 GCA_020047775.1 Akkermansia sp.
CGCCTGGCAAGCCCGACGCCCAATCCTCGCCACACGCCAAGCCAAATCCCGCCGCTGGCCAAGGGTCTCATAACTTTTTTGTCATGCACCCTGTGTCACCGACCAGGTCCAGGCCCTCGAAAAACTCGGCGTCACCGAAGGCACGCTGGCGGAGCTTTGAGCATCACTTTCTCCCAAACGCCGCGGTGAGCGAGGCGAGGTCCGCCGGGCCGGCGCGGTCGGCTGTGAGCATCGCGGCTTTCTGGAGCGAAATGATGTCGGAAATCCCCTTGCGCGAGAGTTCGAGCATGGCGGTCATTTCCTCGGAGGAAAACACGGCTTCCTCGCCGCTGCCCTGGATTTCCACGAACTCGGAAGTCTCGGTCATGACCACGTTGAAATCGACGGTGGCGTCCTTGTCTTCCGGGTAGTTCAAATCGAGCACCGGCACTCCCTGATAGACTCCGGCCGAAACGGCGGCGACGAGTTTTTTGATCGGGAAGGTTTTCAGTTTGCCCTCGGCCATCAGTTTGTTGAGGGCGATGGCCATGGCCACGCAGCCGCCGGTGATGGAGGCGGTGCGGGTGCCGCCGTCGGCTTGCAGCACGTCGCAGTCGATCCAGATCGTGCGTTGGCCGACTTTTTTCAGATCCACCACGGCCCGCAGCGCGCGGCCGATGAGGCGTTGGATTTCCGATGACCGTCCGTCGAGCTTGCCGCGGGAGATGTCGCGCGGTTTCCGTTCCAGCGTCGAGTAGGGCAGCATCGAGTATTCCGCGGTGAGCCAGCCGCCTTCGACGCGCTGGGCGCGCATCCAGCGCGGCACGTCCTCCTCGATGGTGGCGGAGCAAATGACGCGGGTGTCGCCGAAGGACACGAGCACGGAGCCGGTGGCGTATGGGGCGACGTTCGGGACGAAGGAAATGGGGCGGAGTTGGTCGTTCTGGCGACCGTCTGGGCGTGTCATGCGCGCAGTGAAATCGACCGCCGCGCCCGCCGCAAGCGCGAAGCGATAATCCCGCCCGGCGATGGGTCGGAGCGCCGGGCCCGAAACAATTCCCGGTATCCCTGCGGCCGATCTCTGCCTGCCGGAATCCCTGTCTTCAAGGCTCCACCCGGAGGCCGGTCGGTGCGGGCGGCGGGACGGGGACGGCGACCTTGTCGATGCGCAGGGCGACGTCCGCCTGATAGGTCAGCGGATCGAGGGTTTTCGCGGCACCGGTGGAAGTGAACTCCTGCACCTTGATTTCCGCCAGGTCTGACGGACGGGTCCAGACGGCCTTCCAGGTGCCGGCAGGCAGGGTGACCGCCAGAGAAACGCTGTGGTTGGTCGATTCGATGGGATTATAGTTGAGCTGGAAGTTGGTGACGCCGCTTTTTCCATGGTGCAGATAGGCCACGTATTGTTGACCTGGATTGGCGCTGGCTTGCAGTGTGGCACCTGTCGGCTTGCCCCCGGTGAGCCAGTGAGATGAAGAGCAGACCCAAGGCAACGGAGAGTCGGGCAAGGATGTGTGAAATCATGGTCGGATGAAGTTTGCTCCGGGGAGCGTGGGACTGAAATAGATGGTACGGTTGGCAAGCAATCCGCCGACAAAAATTGAGGGAATAATGTAACTGGATCTTTAACCGGATCAAGTATCATTGTGGCGTTAGAACCGGGCCGCCTCCCGATTTGCAGTCGCCGGATTCCGCCGTTCCGCCTTCAGGCCTTGACGTAGCAGTAGGAGCGGTAGGACAACTCGCCCTTCATCAGCGCATTGTAAACCCGCGAGCCTTTGACCCCTGCAAAGTCCCGACCGAGACCTTGGAGAAATCCAGGCAATTTTTTCTTCAACATCGTCAGCGAGCGGTCGGAATTGCACTCCATGCCGTGCAATACTTCCGGGCTGATGTCCCGCGCCAGCTTGGGCCGGAGGGGCGTCATGTGAAGCGCGCTCTCCCATTTCGCGATATCGTCGCTGAACCGGAAATCCGCATAAAGAAAGTATCCGCCCGGCCTGAGCACGCGGCTGACTTCGGCGAGAAAGCGCGGGAAATCCGGGTAACAGTGGGAAGCTTCGACATTGAGGACCACGTCGAAGGAGTTGTCCGGAAACGGCAGGTGCTCCGCGTCGCCCTGGACGAATTCGAGACCCGTGACGGGATGGCGCTTTTTGCAGAATTCGATGCCGGACGCGTTGAGATCGAGGCCGGTGTATTTCGCCGGAGCCTGCATGCGGGTCAGGTAGGACGCGCCGCCGCCGTGACCACAGCTGACTTCCAAGACTTCCTTGTTGTGAAAATTCACCTGCGATCCGACGTGGTGATAGAGTTGGATGCACGCGCGGTCCACCTCGTCCTCGGGGGCGAGCGGAATTGCCATGGGGGGATCCGTCTCGAAGGCGTAATTGAGGAAAATCACGTCATCGCCGTGCAGCCGCCGCGTCAGGAAGGGATACCAGAATTTCCAAATCGCCTTGCGGACCGGGCCGATGGAAAACAGATGGTCGATGAGTGGCATGGAGTGGGTCGGGGTGGTGGTGGTTTCATGCGTTTCGGATCTCGGCGATGGCGATCGCCATGTCGGGGGCCCGGAAAGTCGAGGAACCGGCGACCATCACATTCGCCCCGGCGGTGTAGCACCGCGCCGCCGTGACGGCATCGATGCCGCCGTCCACTTCAATGTGGAAAGTCAGGCCCTTCCCGTCCCGGATTTTCGCCGCGGTTTTGATTTTTTCCAGCACCTCGGGCATGAACGCCTGCCCGCCGAAACCGGGGACGACTGTCATGCAGAGCAGCAGGTCGATTTGATCGAAAAACGGCTCCACCGCGCTCAACGGCGTGGCGGGGTTCAGCGCGAGACCCGCCTCGCATCCGCCTTCGCGGATCCGGCGCAGCGTCTCCGCCACGTCGTGTTCCGCCTCCACGTGGACCGTGATCATGTCCGAGCCGGCGGCGATGAAGCGCTGCAAATAGTGATCCGGCCGGGAAATCATCAGGTGGACGTCGAGGTAAATGTCGTTCGTCTCGTGGACCGTCTGGACGATGGCGGGGCCGAAGGAAATGTTGTCCACGAAATGCCCGTCCATCACGTCCAGGTGCATCCAGTCCGCTCCGGCGTGGATCGCGCGGCTGACTTCTTCTTCGATGCAGGAAAAATCCGCCGCCAGCAAGGATGGGGCGATGACGCGGTCATGGAAATTTTTGGGGATCACGGGCTTGATATGAACCATGGATCGTCCTTTGAGACACGGAAAATTTTCCCTGTCGCCGAAGCGGCGTGGCAAACGGCCGGGCACCTTTTCCGACAAGCCCGTGATGCCGCCTCTTCCCGCTTTAGCCAACTTCTTGCTTGCGCGGGGAAGCGGGAGATGGCAAACGCTTCTCCCACAGGCCTGTGAGGGGCATTAGCTCAGTTGGTAGAGCGCTTCGTTCGCAATGAAGAGGTCAGGAGTTCGAATCTCCTATGCTCCACGCCTTTAAAAACCGTCAAAAGCCCTATTTTCTAGGGATTTTTCGTATCCAGGCTGATAGAGCATATTCCGCCAGCATCCGTCAAATTCCGTCGAATTCCGGAAAAACCGTCATTTTTGGGCAACTTTTCGGGCAACTTTTTCCGGGTTCTGAAATAAGTTCGCCGCTGACAATTCTGGCGCGATCCCCGATCATCTGCGGCATAAGCAAATCGCCATCAAAAAGTGAACCCACCGGCTACCCGGAATTCGCCGTGCGCGCGGAGGTGATCGGACGCTTTTTCTCGCCGCCGCTGGCGAGCAGCACCTTCCACGACTTCGTCAACAAGGGTAAGATCGTGCCAATGAAGAACATCCGTGGTCTCTACTTTCTCAACGAAGAGGGCGGTGAGCGGCTTTGACACGGCCACGAGGGATGCTTCCGGGCGGACGCCGGGTCAATCTGAAAATGTTCATATGAACTGTACTCCTTAGTATTACCAACGGGAAATGGGCGGATTCCCGTTGCCCCGGCCTTCCCGATGGCTCTGTTCTAGCCTTGTTGAGCGTTATGTGTGCTTCCTCGGCAAACTGGATCGTGTCCAACAGCACTCCGAAATGCACCAGCCTGTGATCATCAACGGGGAACGGGCCGGATGAGGATGTCCTTGAAGGCGATCCGCAGCCGGTCGTTTTTATGGAGTTGCAGCGCGATGAACCCTTTCAGCCCGACTCCGTGCATCCGGTGGGCCTCGTCGTCGAGCACACCCGCGCCTTCGTAGTCGGCAATCACCAGGCCGTTGATCGTTGTGAGAATCCTCGTGCCCTGGCAGCGGATGACCATGTCGTTCCAGCCGTCACGATTCCATTTCCACTGCTTCGGACCCTGACCGGGTTCGATCCGGGAATCCTGCAGTGATGGAAAAATCCAGCGCTGGTGACCGCGCGTTTCATCATAGATCAAGCCGCAGCGCCAAGCACCCGGCGGGTGAAGATCCACCTGCGGGCCGTCAAGCCAGCCCGCTTCCTCATCGAAACGGGAGCGGATTTGAATGCCCGAATTTCCCGGGGAATTGTCATAGGAGAGGACCTTGAGCTGTAGTTCAAAATCCGCGTATTCCTTGTCGCTCACGAGCCACACGTAGTCATGACCGTCGGTATTCATGGAATCGCACACGATGGCACCATCCTCGACGGACCAGAAGGTCTTGCCCCGGTCCGCCTCGACGCAGCGCACGCTCCATCCGGCCAGTGACTTTCCATCAAACAGGCTCGCCCAGCCACCGGTGATTTCCGCCAGCAGATGAAAGAAGTCCCGTTTGCGGCCGGAGCTGATCCGCCAGTTCACCGGGATGCTTTGGAATCCCTCGTCGAATTCCTCGTCGCGCTGGCGGAAGTCGAAATACCCCCAGGATACATATTGACTCACGCAGGCGACAAAGTTGTTTCCTTCGTGTCCCCAGCCCTGGCGTTTGTCCCGCCACGGACGGTCGTCCTCATTGTTGATAATGGGCTGTCCATGGTAATTCTCCATCTTGCGCAGCTTGCCGATCATTTCGACCATTCGGCGCGGGTCGCTCACACTGTTGCCGTGCAGCAAAAGGTAGTCGGCGATGCGGACGACATTGGCGTGCGGGATGGTCCCTCCGTTGTAGCTGACGCTCACCGGCAGCTTGTATGAGTGGCTGGCCGCGCGCTTTTGGGCGAGTTCGATCAACTCGTGAACCCGCGGTGCCTTGATGATGTCCCGCTCGTAGCCGGATCCGTCACACTCGTTGGCGATCTCAAGGAGCACGTTCGTATAGCCGTGCGCGGAGATCCAGTCGACGGTATTGACAACCGCCCGCTTCACCGCGTCGTCATCAGCGAGACGCTCATCCTGGCCGAAGTAGAAAACACCCAGCATGATTACCATGCCCAGTTCATCGGCACGGTCGATGATCCGTTCAAGCCGGGACATGTATTCCGGTCGGAGCGAGCCGTCGGTGCGGATCGCGGAGTTATGCCATGGTTGGGCGCGGGAATATCCCTCGGGACTCCCGCCCTGCAGGTTCAAGACGGCGCACAGCAGACCGTGACGTCGCCACTCGGGCATGGCCTCGACAAACTCGCGGGTATTGCGATCCGCATCCCACCTGCCGGTGTCTGGATAGGTCCAGCGGCCTGCCGTCTCCGGGTTGAGATCGTCGAAGAAGCCTTGCACCATCCGGGAGTTCATTAGCAGCCCTTCGATCTTGTGGCCACGCCATGTCCGGCCTTCATAAGTAGGACGGCCGTTGATGTGGAACGCGTTCCCATGGATCGAAACAGCGGTTTGCCTTGCCGGAGTCTCTGCCGCCATTCCCGCATCCAGAACGATCAGCAGCGACAAGCCAATCGCGGAAAACAAAACCTTAATCGGGGATAATTGTCGGTTCATTCTCATTATCTCCCTGGTCATTACGGTGATTGATTTTTCTTCACACTAAACCCGGCATTGCAACGGGTTCTTTCACGCCGATCAAGACAGCGAAACTTCCGGGCTAACGGCAAGATTCCGGGAAACACCACATCTGTCGTTTTTGGAACGCGGGTGCCGCTTCGATTCCCGTTGCCCTCCGCCCCGGCGCTGGCAGAATGCGAGTATGTGTAACACCTACGAGATCCGGCCCAAGCGCGGTGCCCAGGGCCTGGCGCAGCGGGTGAGTAACGCGACGGCGAAGCTCGCGTCTGCCCTCGTCCGGAAATCCGATCCCGGCGTCGTGGTGCGTGCCGACGGCCGGGTGGAGATCATGCGCTGGGGATTCCACCGGAGCTTCAACCCGGCGATCAACAACGCGCGCTCGGACAAGCTGGAAGACGGGATGTGGCGGGATGCGTTCCACGAGGGCCGCTGCATGATCCCGATGACGTTGTTCTACAAGTGGGGGCCGGGTGTCGGTAGCAGAAATCAGGCGCACGAGTTTGATGACCTGGAGGACGATTACCTATGGGCCGCCGGGATCTGGGAGGAGAATGGGGAGCTTGGCCCGTGCTACTCGATGGTCACAACCGCGTCCTCGCCGTTGATGGCACCGATCCACGACCGGATGCCGGCGCTGCTGCTGCCGGAAGAAATGCAGGAGTCGCTGGACGGGAGCGGCGGGTGGGATTTCCAGCCCTTCGCCGGGCCTCTGGCGGTAACATCGTGCGAGAGTCCTCTGGCGAAACGGCCGGGTAGAGGGGGGCATCAGGCGGAGTTGTTTTAGCTCGGTGGGCGGCGCGCGTGTTCTCAATAGGCGCTAAACATCATCAAAAATCATGATGCCAGCCTTTACATGATTCGAATGACCAAGCGTCATCTTTCCTGCCATTTACCCATCACAATACCGCGCATACAGCAGCTTCTGAAACCCCAAGAACTGGCAGCGATCATCAACGTCAGCGCTCCGACGATCATGAATTGGTATTATGACGGAATCATCCCTGCCCGGGTCCATGTCGGGCGAGTCATTCGGTTCGAGCTGGATGCGGAAACGAAGTCCGTCGTGGAGTAAAGGTGGTGCGCGCGTGATGTCACTTCACCGGCCGCGGCGGAACAGGCGTAATCGTTGCGGCGTTGCATTTCCCGCTGCCTGAGCTGCTTCCTGTCAGGCGGCCTGAACTGTCGCGTTGACTGCCGGCGAATGATCCCGATGAACTCCCGCTGATGGTAGAGCTGCCAATGAGGCGACCCGAGGCATCGCGATATTGGGTTTGCGTGCTACCGCCTGCATTCGGGCGGGTGGTGGCGGTGCCGATGATCCGTCCCGAGGCATCCCGCGTGGTGGCTTGCACGCTGCCGCCCGCCTGTTTTTGGCGGTCGATGGTCTGGACGATCCGCCCTGATGCGTCCCGGACCACTTCCCGACAGGTCTGCGCAGACAGCATGGAGGCCAGAGTCAATGAGATCAGGGCGGGGAGGAGTGTCGCTTTCATAAAAAATTCAACGGAATCAGGGAGCGGTTCATTCAAGCAGAATGGCCAAACCATCCTCAATCAAAAACCCCATCCTTGCCCCCACCAAATCTGGCTGCTAGTCACGGGGTCTTCATTCATGATCGAATGGATTCTCCACCGCCCTCCCCACGCAAGCAGCCAGTCTGAAATCCGGGTCGCCGAGTTGCTGAGGGGGTTGGCCGAGTCGAGCCATCTGTGGACCGTCATCTGGGGTTACTATTTTATCCTTATCGGACTCCCTCCCCACAAAGTTCTCTCCTTTGACTACGACCATTATTCCTGGTTCATGGCCGTCAGTCGCGCGCGGCAGTTGCTGGCGATTGTGGAAACGGCATGATTTTTGCCTTAAAAATCGGGAATTGATTCCGTATTTTCAAGGTCGAATGGTTACGCGCCGACTTACATCCGTCTTGGTGAAGCGTTTGTCCCAGACTCCGGTGGTGGCGCTACTCGGTTCCCGGCAAGTGGGGAAACTCAGAGACGCTCGCGGGCAGGATCAGCTATCTCGAACTCAACCCGCTCAACCTCACTGAACTCGGCCCCGGCGACGACGTGATGGACCGGCACTTGTTTCGCG
>JAIFNK010000039.1 GCA_020047775.1 Akkermansia sp.
CCACGCCTGGTCCTCCAGCGAGGGCCTGGTCGATACCAAGGAAGGCCGCGTCACCGCATGCCCCGATCCGCTCGAAGCCCTCCAGCTCCTCGACGGCATGTTCGCCGCAGACAGCCCGCGCCATGTGGTGCTGTTCCGTGACCTGCAACTCCACATGGACCAAAGCGACCCGATGCTCGTGCGCCGGATCAAAGACATCCTGCGGGTGGCAAAATCCAACGGCCACTCCATCATCCTGCTAGGATGCCGTCTCAAGCTCCCACCTGAACTCGAACACGAGATCACTCACGTGGATTTCAGCCTGCCAGACAACGGTCAGCTCGGCGTCGTGTTGGACGGCATCCTCAAGTCCGCCAAGATCAAGAACGTCCATGAAGTCGTCCGGGAGTCCGCGTTGCAGAGCGCGCTCGGTCTCACCACCACCGAGGCGGAAAACGCGTTCGCCCTGTCCATCATCGAAACCAAGGGCATCGACCACAAAGTCGTCGCCCGCGAAAAGGCCCGGACCTTGAAGAAGAACGGCCTGGTCGAAGTGGTGGAGGCCACCACCTCACTCGACGACATCGGCGGTCTTGGCTTGTTGAAGGAATGGCTCGTTCGTCGCGGAGGTGCTTTCAGCGCCTCCGCCAAAGCCTACGGTCTGCCAGCCCCCAAAGGCTTGCTCATCGTCGGCATCCCCGGCACTGGCAAATCGCTCACCGCGAAGGCCACCGCCGGAGCGTTCGGCCTGCCATTGCTGCGCCTCGACATGGGACGCGTGTTCGGCGGTATCGTCGGCCAGTCGGAAGCCAACCTGCGATCCGTCATCCAAACCGCCGAGGCCATCGCGCCGTGTGTCTTGTGGATCGACGAAATCGAAAAAGGCTTCAGTGGTTCACAAAGCAGCGGCTCCACCGACGGCGGCACGTCCTCCCGGGTGTTCGGCTCGTTCCTGAGCTGGATGCAGGAAAAGGACAAACCCGTGTTCGTCGTGGCGACGGCGAACGATGTTTCCAAACTCCCACCCGAGTTTCTGAGGAAGGGGAGGTTCGACGAGCTGTTCTTTGTCGATCTTCCCGATGCGCTGGAACGCGCTCAGATCTGGGACATCGTCATCAAGCGCCATGGCCGCCGGCCCACCGACTACGACACCGTTGTGCTGGCCCGCGCCTGCGAGCAGTTCACCGGAGCCGAGATCGAAGCGGTCTTCATCGACGCCATGCACGAGGCGTATGCCGAAGGCAAGGAACCCGGACCGAAAGAGATCCTGGAAGCGATGACCCGCACGGTCCCGCTGGCCAACCTGATGGACGGCCAGATCAGCGCCCTGCGCCACTGGGCGAAAGGACGTGCGCGAGAAGCCGCCAGTCGCATCACGCCCGCCCGCAACAGCAGGCGGATCGCCGAGGCGAATTGAACACCACCAGTCAAACAGCTTCGTCCTCCACTACGGGCCTGATACCCGAGTCTGATTGGAACCGCCCTGTACGGAGCCGTAAGCAGGATGGTGTGGTCCCCGGGAGCTAACTACTCCCGGGGACCCGATTAGTCTATTACGTTCCAACCTAAGTAAGGCTTTGAAATGCGTAAGACCTTGTCCCTAGGATCTTCTTCTGGGATGTCCGTCTTATCAACTGTTTGAAATTCGACATCTACCTTGATATAGGAGCAGTCCTTGTGGACGAACGTGCGGCGATTGGGTGTAGAAATCCCGCCCTCTGTAGCGAGAATCCTAGTAAGTTCTGTTCGTTTCATGCCTGGCTTGATCGTGCCGATCTCCTTGATAATCTGGGCAACCTGGTCGCTAAAGTTGGGGGCGATCTGTGGGGAAGGTTGTATCGTCGAGCACGAAACAGAAATTGGCAGCAGAACTGCCATCGTGATCATCTGTGGTCTCATAGTAGTGGATTTCTTGCCATCCGCTTCTTGTTAGCCTCCTGTTGGTTCCCAACGCCGTTCGTGCCATTCAGGAAATGCCCTGCCCATGCATTCGAGAATCTGAACCTCAACTCCGGCAATCTCCTTCATATATTTCTCAACGGCCTTATGGTTCATCTCTTCATCAACGTGCCGACTTCCCCGCTTGAACTTTGCAGTCTTCTTGTATCGAATAAATTCCATGTTGTCCGGCCCGCCAGAATAGCACGCATAATAGTTGGAGTGCAGTAGTTGGTTACGCATACTCTCTGCGTTGAGGCAAAGACCAAGAATCCGCTTCCATTCAGATAGATGCGTTTCTTTGTCAGGAATGTTGTAGAGATCGAAAAGAGAATATCCGATATGGGTGAGCTGTTTAAATGAAAGCTCACAAACTACAACGTCGGCTGCTTCTTCTTCTTCAAAAGGATCGATCAGAAAAGAGACTGCTCGACCCAGTTCGCTTTCAAGCGCCTGAAAATGATACACAACTCGGCCGAGCAGCTTGTAGCCATGCTCGAAAATCTCTTTAGCTCGTTGATCGTGTCTTGTTCCCATTTTCTGGCTAACATTAGTGTTGAACGACCGGTCGGGTTTTGGAGGTGATACACGACCGGTCGTTGATCAGGGTAAAAGGCGACCCAGAAGGGCAGACTTCGTCCAGCGACTCCTGATCGGTCGTTTTCATGCATGAGGCCTATCACAGTCACCTCTCTCCCGACAAGTCCGGAGATTTCTGATTCTCCCGTAACCGCCCACCCACGCGTTGCGAATCTTCCCCCAACAAACTCCCGGCCGCCCGACACGCGCAAACGCAGGCCGGGATCATGACAAGGCCGCCATGGTGACCCACTCCCCCAGTTTTCATGGCGGTCATTTCATCTTCCACGACTTCCCCCAACCGGCTCCAGTCAGTGAGCCAGTCCCCGCCGCACGACACGCTCAAGCGCAGGCAGGTCATGACAAGGCCGCCATGGTAACCCGCTCCCCCGGTCTCCATGGCGGCCATTTCGTTTTCACGCTCTCCCCCAAACAACAAAACAAACCAACCCCATCAAACATGCAAACCACCACCATCCAATCCACCTCCCTCCACTACCGCGAGGGCAACTCCGACAAGATCTATCAAGCTGCTGTCGAACCCAAAGACGACGGCTACATCGTCACCTTCGCTTACGGCCGGCGTGGCAACACGCTCAACACTGGCATCAAAAACGAAACGCCCGTGCCGCTCGAAACCGCGACCAAGCTCTTCAACAAGCTCGTCGCTTCGAAAGTGACCAAAGGGTATCAACCCGACGGCGAGGTCGCCAAACCCTATCAGCAATCCGGCGACGAGGGACGCGACAGCGGCATACGGTGCCAACTCCTCAACCCAGTTGAAAAGAACGAGTTGTCGCGCCTGCTCACCGGCAGGACGCATTGCCTCCAGGAAAAACACGACGGCCGCCGCCTCATGGTCCGCAAGCAGGGCGATAAAATCACCGGCATCAATCGCCGGGGACTCGTCGTCGCGATCCCAGATTCCATCCGGGAAGCCGTCGAACACATTCCGTTCGATGTCCTCATCGACGGCGAGGCGGTCGGTGACACACTTCACGCCTTCGACCTGCTGGAAGTGAAGGGCAACGACTTCCGCCATCGCCGATACATTGATCGCTTCTCCGGGCTGATCATGGTCATTCCGCCGAATCTTCCGGCACTCCGCTGGGTGAGCACTTCCATTGATCCTAACGACAAGGTTGAGATTTATGAGGAACTCCGCCTCACGAACCGCGAGGGTGTCGTTTTCAAGGATGTCGATGCACCCTTCAGCCCGGGTCGTCCCAACTCCGGCGGACCACAACTGAAGTTCAAGTTCGTCGAAAGCGCGTCGTTTATCGTCACCGCCCGCAACGAAAAACGCAGCGTAAGCCTCGGTCTCTACAACGCCGATGGCGACAAGCTGGTTCCCGCCGGCAACGTCACCATCCCGCCGAACCACGTCATTCCGGCGGTCGGCGACGTGGTGGAGACACGGTACCTCCATGCGTTTCGCGAAAGTGGTAGCATCTACCAACCTGTCTATCTCGGTAGGCGCACCGACATCCCGGCCGCCGACTGCACCGTGGACCAGCTCAAGTTCAAGTCCGAGCTGGCAACCACTACCGCAGCAGCCGCCGCCTGATCCCAAACCTTCTGGCAAGGACCCACGAGGCAAGCCCGCGTCGCACGACACCCCACACAGCGCGACCGGGGTAACACCGGCCGCCATGGAGCATCCCCCCATCACAATGCTCCATGGCGGCCATTCCATTTTCAGTATCGAAAATCAAACAACCGGTAGCAACACGCACATTTTACGGGGGGAGATTTTTGGAATTTTGTCGAATAGGGGACAGTGGGCGTCAAATGCCAACACCGCATCGAGATAGACAACAAAAACTGAAATACTACTAATATGAAATATAAATCAAACCTGCCGCCAGGCGCTCTGCCTCCTTACTTTCGCTTCACAGGAGCAAAAATGACGATCATGGAAGAAAATGTGGCGATCACCCTCCAACAGCTTCAACTAGCGATAGTTGAAATGGGCATCAGAGGTCGATTGAAGGAGGAGATGCACAAAGTCGGCATACTTCCACTCAAAGAAAACGAGCTGACATTGGTCGCCTCAAATATGGCAACAGTCCTGTCTGAAGCAGTCCGAAAAGGGACTGACTTGAAGGCGGCCTTTCTCGAAGCCGGCATCCTACCACAAAATCCAAAACCGGCCAGACGGGTAGCTTCCACCACGGTGAAGTAATTCCCAATAGGACAGAACACCCGAACAGCGCGATCGAGTAACACCGGCCGCCATTGAGCATCCCCCGGCTCCGTGGCGGCCACTCCTCCTCACTTTTGCGAGGAAGATCTTCCTGAACCAATCGAATAAGGCAGCAACCCCGCGCCTTTCTCACCAACTCCAAACCCCTAATCATCATGAACTCTACCCAACTCGACGACGAACCCATGAAACTGCATGAAGTGGTTGCAGCAACTGCGCTTGTGGTGTTCGCCTGTGCGAGCATCGCGGTTGCGTTCACCGCCATTGCCACCTGCCAGTATGCAGGCGATGCGTTCAAGCGCATCCGCAGGAAAGGAGGTCGAGATTTTCCACGATAAGGAAAACGGAATCTGGCACACGGTTTTCAACCTCTGCGCCAACTTCCTCCATTGGCTCGCCAGCAAGATGAACCCCTGGTTTCCGGGCGGTATGGATTATGTCAAAATCAACGTGATCTTATTCTGCATCATCCTGCCAATCATCCTGATCGCCTCGCTGGCGCTCAACCTAGCGTTCCTGCTCGGTCTGTTCTGACCGACACGGCGCTATCAACCCACCATCAACCACTGGGCCGCGCGGGCCATTCCCCAAATGGGGAATCCGTCGCGGCTCTTTCGTTTTCACCCGATCCACACACATCCATGAAAATTACCAACGTCACTATCACCCCCATACCACGGCCGATGCCAGAAGGCATGTTCGATCCCATGCCAGAAGTCATCGCGACCTTCGAGGATGGCTCCACCAAAACTATCTTCTCGTTCTACCCGGACGAAGTTTCGTTCGAGCCATCCGAGTTCACCGGACTCACCGAAGAGGAGGCGCACAGCCTCTTCCAAAAGAAAGACACCGCCTATCTCCGCGCATGAACACTCCTGCTACTACCTTCACCGTATTCTGTCAGGAAACCGGCGGCACCGGCACCATCCATATCGCATCCGTCGAGGCTGCCGATTTGGAAGCTGCCATCATCGCCGGAAAACAACAATGCATCGACGATTGGTCCACTGGGTCCACACCTGACGAAAGCCGGTGGAATGAGGAAGCCATCCACTGCCTCGGCATCGCCGCAGGCAACATCGAAATCCTCCACTGGGAAGACCAGTCGGAGTGACCCAACACCGCAATGAAACAACCGATCCCCCGCAACGGCATCGGCCCTCTCAAGGTCGGCAACCGCGTTCAGATCGTGCCCGAGTGGCAGGATCCGGGCGACGACCAATACGAGCGCTTCGTCATCGAGGCTCCCGACGATTGCACCCGGGTCCGCATCCAGGCGCATGTCCCCAAGCTCATCTTCCAACCCACCGAATGGATCGAGGCAGATCACCTGCTTCTTCTCCCCACCGATAACCAATAACTCCTAACCTAAAACCTCATTGATCCCCATGAAAACCACCATCAAGGACAACGTCCTCCACATCGAAATCCCACTGCATGCGCCGCGTCCGTCTGCCACCGGCAAAACGCTCACCGTCGCCAGCAGCAACGGCAACAAGGAGACTGAAGCAACGATTAACGGCAAACCAGTTATCGTCGGCATCAACGCCTACATCAAGCCGGTCGGATAAAAGCTGAAACGCTGAGAAGCTGAAATTCTGAAATCAGCCGGAGAAACGCGCATCGCCGCAGTCCTCCGGCTCTTTCTCTTTCCTGAAAACTGAACACTAGCAAACTTATGAACATCCCATCCAATACCCTGCGTGATGCGAAGCGACTCTTCGGACGCTTGAAGCATCTGCGCTGCAAGCTGCCGGTACTCAACCACCTGCTACTCACCGCCGGGCAGAACGGTATCCAGCTCGCTGCCACTGATCTCGATCACTGGCTCGAAACGCAGATCTCCGATCAACCCACCGAATCCGCGTGCTTCCTGATCCCACCCGCAGCGATGGACGCTGCTTGCCGCGCGGACAAGGGCAGCAACGTCACAATGGATGTACGCGGCGGCAAACGCTCACGCGAGATCCGCCTCACTATCCAATGCGGCGGCATCACCGCGACATCCGCCTATCCAACCCTCGACCCGAGCGAACTCCCATCGCGGCCGCTCACCATCGGCACCGTAACCGAGCTGCCGCCCGCCACTATGGAAGGGCTGGAGAGCGTCGCCGGTTGTGCCTCCACCGACGCCAGTCGCCAGATCCTCAACGGCGTGTTGTTCACGCCCGAGGACGGCGGACGTCTGGTAGCTACCGACGGCAAACGCCTCGCCTGTTGTCCGGCCACCGTGCCGGCCCAGTCGTTCGTCCTGCCTCTTGCGGCCTGCCGCATCCTCGGCCACCCGGACTTCACTGCCGGGCCGGCCGCCGTCACATGGATCGATCACAAGGATCCGGAAAAGCGCCAAGTGGCCATACGCTGCGGACGACACCATTTGGTGTCAAATCCGCTCGTCGGCAACTACCCCAACTACAAGCAGGTGATCCCGGCCTACGCGGACCAGATGGCCGTCATCCCGCACGACCGCAAACCGGGCGTCATCGCCTGGCTGCGGTCTGTGGGCAAAGACCAAGCCTCCGTGCGGCTCGATTGGCACAAGCGCGGCCAGCTCGCCCTGACCCACCGCGACGTCAACGGCCATTCGTCCATGATGCAAGTTCCCGTCGAGATCCACGGCAGCCCGCCAGTGATCGCGTTCAACGCGCGCTACTTGGCTGAAGCCTTGGAAATCGGAAGCACCCTCTGCTTCAGCGACGAACTCAGCCCGGGCATCTGCCGCCACCCCACCGGTCGCTTCTGCGTCATCATGCCGATGCGCGTAACGATCCCAGCCGGGACCAATGCCACTGACTCCGCTCCGCCGCCGCAACACGCACAGGCCGCCGCCTGAGCTGGGAGGAGACACAGTCACGCCGATGAAATCCCCGGAGTCCCACGCACGGGATTCCGGGGACGTTGCGGTTTTTTACCCCTCGTCCTCCTTCAACTCCTTCCGGAGAAACCGCTGTCAAAGCGCTGTCAAAGCGATCTTGGCAACACGGATCGGAAAGTTACGCTCCTGCTCAATTACAACGCCATGAGTTTGACATCCAAGGAACGCGGCGAGCGCGAAAAACAAAGGCGCGAAACCGCCAACGCACGGATGCGCGAAAAAGTGGCGTCAGCCAGAAGGCGCGGTATTTGCCGCTGCGGCGGGAAGCTGGACAAAAAGCCGGGCACCAGACGGAACTACAGCACCTGCCCGGACTGTCGGGAAAAGGCCACGGCCTCAGCCACTCGCTACTACCGCGAGGGTCCATT